>NZ_NCJB01000554.1:0-1043 GCF_002282275.1 Polynucleobacter sp. 39-46-10
ATTTTGCAAGATTAAATCCCGCCCTCAGTAAAGCTCCGAGACCAGCACCACAGAAGATTGCAAGAATAGATAGCCACATGGTAATTATTTATTGAATTGAAAAAGTAAGCATACCGATGGAACCCATTTCCACTCCATCCACCAATACTTTAGGCGCCTCATCGCGTTCTTGCAAAGCAAGGATATACAAGGCAGGCCAATAATGTTCCGGAGTCGGAATAGACAAATGAGCAGAGTCACCAAATTGCTCCCAATGAATCAAAGTCTCATGGTGATCAACCTTCATCTCTGAAACAAAGAAATCATTGAACTCTCTAGCCCATGGATAGGGTGTTACACCCTCCCCCCAATCAATCGTTCGTAAGTTATGCACAACGTTGCCACTCGCCAAAATCAGAATATTCTCATCACGTAAAGGACGTAACTTCTTGGCAAGTTCGTAGTGCTCATCCGCAGACATTGCGCCATCTAGACTCAACTGAACTACAGGAACATCAGCATCGGGATAAAGGTATTTGAGGACAGACCAGGCACCATGATCAATACCCCATTCATTCTCTTCAAGAACAACAGGAACATCTAGCAGCTCTTTCACTCGATCAGCTAATGCGGGACTACCAGGCGCTGGATATTGAATATCAAACAAGGCTTGCGGAAATCCACCAAAGTCATGAATTGTTTCGGGTTTAGGCATTGCGGTAACCCATACTCCCCGGGTTACCCAATGTGCCGAGATGACTAGGATGGCATCTGGACGTTTAAGCGATTTACCAAGACTGGCCCATGCCGCTGTGTAGCGATTGGGCTCAATGGCGTACATCGGACTGCCATGGCCTGCAAATACTGCAGGTTGGCGATGGCTAGTCATTAATACGGATTAGCCGAATACGTAACCAGTATGAGCTGCAACTAAAGCAAACAAAATAGCCAAGCTAGTAGCGGCTGCCAACATCACGATCAAGGTGATGATTTTCTTATTGACTTCTTCTTTCGACTCTTTATGCCATTCGTTCATGCTAAATCCTCATTAAACACATTAAATA
>NZ_NCJB01000002.1:0-70475 GCF_002282275.1 Polynucleobacter sp. 39-46-10
GATGCCCGAAACTCCCACTTCCGAGAGAGCTTCGCGCACTTCGTCAAGCTTGAAGGGCTTGATGATTGCGGTAATTAATTTCATACGTTTCTCCGTTCAAAGGAAGGAATTAGAAAGTTTTTGTCAGAGCAACTACTGCGCCACCACGACCGGCGGTAGTGTTTGATGTTCCCAAAGGAGTACCAGTCCATGTATTCCACCAACTGGAATTTGCATTGGTACTAACATAAGAAGCGGACAAAGCTAAGCCACCACCGAAATCTTTCGTTAAACCAAGCTTCCAATCGGTATAGCTGATATTTTGCGCAGTTTGTCCGATGCCACCAGTTGTAGCAGGTTGACCAGCGACATATTGGTAACCAACGTGGCCATTTGCAGATATACCCCAAAAACCAGTGTCATAGTTCAATGTCAAATCAGGGTACATAGAACCAGCGCTATTAGGAATACCAAACAACGTAGTCACTGCATATGAGAGCTTTACAAAACCAGTCAATGGTCCAAGTGTAAAGTTTTGGGCAGCATAAAGCTCAGTGCTATTAGGATTTAGCATCGCAGAATACTGACCCTTGCTCGGATAGTAATATTGAAGAACGCCAAAGTCAGAAGCAAATCCCGGAGCAATCAATTCTTTCTTAAAGCCGCCGTAGAAATCCATCTCAACTGGTGCAGAGACTGCGCCTGAAGTTGTATTGCCAACCCAGTTAATTGTGCTGTTCCAGTTGCCAATATAGAAACCGCTCTCATGGGCGTAATCAAAACCACCCTGGATAGCTGGCTGGTAGTTAGTTTGAGTAATACCACGGTAACGGTAATCATTAGTAATAGTTACGTTAGCTGTTACTGGGCTAACTTCTGGAGCCTCTGCTGCAGGAGCTGTTTGTGCAAACGCTGCAGTTGCAAATAAGCCAGATGCTGCGAGAGCGATGGCTGTCTTTTGAATAGTTTTCATGTGTTGCTCCTTGCTGTGTGTAATGAAAAAGGGATAAATGCTTTATTGCATTAAGTGATCATGAATCTCTGGCCCTCTTTCAATTTGGTGCGATTCCCCTAAATAAGGCTTATGCACAATTTTGGTGCTTAGATATGCACCATTTACGTTCATTTTGGTGCAAATGCAGCATTTTTGGCTGGATCAGCCTGTTTTTGGCCCAACAACTTAAAATAGATTCTGTATCTTTTAAGCAACCTTCAACAGAACGGCGGGCAGCATTATGCAAAAACCAGGCGAAATCCTAGAGCAAATTCAGCGCATTGCTAGCGATATGCAAAACAAAGTTGGGGATGCTATTCGCAACTCACCTGCACAAGAGATTGAAAAGAATGTGCGAGCTATGATGAATCAGGGATTTCAGAAAATGGACTTGGTTACTCGTGAAGAGTTTGATCTGCAATCAAAAGTTTTGGCTAAAACCAGGGAAAAGTTAGAAGCACTCGAAGCTAAAGTTGCCGCCCTAGAAAAATCTTAATCAGATTCGCAGTTTCATCTAGAAACTATTCTGGATGAAACTCATCAAAGAAGTTGGAGTAAGCCTCTTCAGAGAAAAACTTTTTTGCATCTACCCTTGCTGGAGCTGCATGCAGAACCGATATCTGATAAATCCAAGTTCCATTATCTGGCGCAATCCTGGTAATCCAACGGACACGCATTGACTGCTCTACTGCACCAGTAGATTTAAATTCCAAAAAGTAATCCTTAGTAGCAACACGCTGTTTATTCGCAGTCTGATAAAGAGCTTCAACACTCAACGCACTTTCCAAACTGACATTTGCCCGATTCAATAAGTTACCCTGTAATTGCTCTAACAATTTGGGTGCTAGGGTAGCCTGATCCCTGCTCAAATGAATCGTACTCACAGAATAAATATCATCCTCAATTTTTACTGCCTCTAAGGTTTGAGGAATTTCTTGATTCGCATAGGGCAGTCGTCGCTCCTTTTTTTCAGGCTTACCTGGAAATAAAGCGTTATAACCTTCTTGAGGAGACTGCACAGTCCGCCAATCTAACTTGGGACTACAAGCAGCAAGCAGCAATGTAAGCGTTAGAATTACGCCAAACTTCTGGAGCATGAATTTAGACAACACCTGCACTGTGAGCTTGTTGGTCAGCATGGTAGCTAGAGCGCACCATCGCACCCACGGCAGCATGTGAGAAGCCCATGGCATAAGCCTCTTCCTCGAAATGCTTGAACACGTCTGGATGGACATAGCGCTGAACTGGGAGATGGTGACCCGAAGGTGCTAAGTACTGCCCAATCGTCAGCATATCAATATTGTGCTCACGCATATCACGCATCACTTCCAGAATCTCTTCATCTGTCTCGCCCAAACCGACCATCAAGCCACTCTTAGTCGGAATGTGTGGGAAGCGCTCTTTAAAGTCCTTTAACAACTTCAATGAGTGTGCGTAATCTGCGCCAGGACGAGCTTGCTTGTACAAACGCGGTACGGTTTCTAGATTGTGATTCATGACATCGGGTAAGCCTTGTGGCGCATGCTCAGAAAAAATATCCAAAGCTTTATCCAAGCGACCACGAAAATCTGGAACCAAGACTTCAATGCGCGTACCTGGTGAGAGATCTCGTGATTGAGAAATGCAGTCCACATAATGCATAGCACCACCATCACGTAAATCATCACGATCTACGCTAGTAATCACCACATAATTTAATTTGAGGGCAGCAATCGTACGGGCTAAATTGCCAGGCTCTTTTGTGTCGAGCGGATCTGGTCTGCCGTGACCCACATCACAAAATGGGCAACGACGTGTACATTTATCACCCATGATCATGAAGGTAGCGGTGCCTTTGCCAAAGCACTCGCCAATATTGGGGCAACTTGCTTCTTCACATACCGTTACCAACTCATTCTCACGCAAGATTTTTTTGATCTCGTTAAAGCGAGAATTACCAGAAGCTGCTTTTACTCGAATCCAGTCTGGCTTTTTTAGAACTTGCTCCAAGGGAATAATCTTGATTGGAATCCGCGCAGTTTTCTCACTCGACTTCTGCTTACGCGAAGCGTCGTAATTAAGATCCTGCCGGCTATTAGCGTTGGCAGTTAAATCGAGATCCGGCTTATTGGTGGTCATGATGGAATCAGTTGCTTTTGCAAATGCCCTAAAAGGGTTTGAATAATAATGTCTATATTGTCCTTGATCCCAAGGGTTTGCATATCCACCGTCCTTAAGCCCTCATACCCACATGGGTGAATTCGGGAAAAAGCCGCTAAATCAGTAGACACATTTAGGGCAAGTCCATGATACGAGCATCCTTTTGAGACTTTAAGGCCCAAAGCAGCAATCTTTGCACCCCGATACTCCAATGAAACTGGGCTCTCCTGGGCAATATAAATACCAGGAGCGCCGGCATGTCTTTCTGCCTGTATGCCAAAGTCTGCCAGGGTATCAATTAAAGCTTGCTCAATTCGGGAGACAAGCTCTTTTACAAAAATCTTCAAACGCCGGAGATCGAGCAATAGATACACCACGATTTGCCCAGGGCCGTGATAAGTGATCTCACCTCCGCGATCCACCTGCACTAAAGGAATTTGATTGCTAGGGGAATGTAAATTACTCGCATCCCCCGCTAAACCCAATGTAAATACTGGGGGATGCTCCAGAATCCAAATTTCATCTAGAGTATCGCCATCTCGCTGCTGCGTAAAATCCCGCATCGCTTGATAGGTTAACTCGTAGTCAGCTACCCCTAAATGTTTTACTAAAAAACTCATGCAAATAATTTAGAGAACAACACTAACTAGAGGATGTGTGGATAGTGTGCGATACAACTCATCTAATTGCTCACGGCTGGTTGCGGTGATCGGCAAAGTAATGCCCAGATAATTTCCATCTTTAGAAGGTCGTTGCTCAACCTTGCTCTCATCAAGCGTAGGGTCAAATTGACGAGCAATGTGCAAAATTGCCGGCAAGTATTCTCGATTGGTCTTGCCCATCACCTTAATTGGAAACTCAGATGGATACTCGATAAGAGATTTTCTATCTTCAGTCATGTTTTTATCTTTCTAATGTACTTTGTAGTTTATTGATTGCGATGATCAGGCATACCCAACCAAGCACCAGTGATGATGTTGCGTATGCAATGTAGACGTCGGTGGAAAAAATGATCTGCGCCTGGCACTACTTGAACTGTTAGTTCTTGAGGACGCGCCCAATCCAAGACATCGATCAAGGGAATGGTCTCATCTACCTCGCCATGAATCAAAATCGTATCAGCAGGCACAGGCGCTAAGGCCCACTTTCCTGCCGCACTACCCACCATGACCAGTCGCTCTGCTGGGCGTCCTAGCCCTGCTAAGCGCTGTACTAGATGAGTCCCAACAAAACTGCCAAATGAAAATCCAGAAACCACTAAGGGTAAGGTATTTGCAGTCTGAGTCCACGCTTGTTGTGAAGTCGCTTCAAATTGATTCCAGCTCAAGGGGGTGCGCATCCAATCAGCAACATGAAGCAGATCTTCCATCTCACCAATGCCATCATCATGCACACCAGCAGTAGCGCCAACACCGCGGAAATTAGGGCGCACACTGACATAACCCAATTGATTAAAGGCCCGCGCCATCGTTTGCGCAACCTTGTTATCCATTGTTCCGCCCATTAGCGGATGAGGATGCGCAACCAAAGCCAAACCCCTTACCAAAAAATCAGGGTTATTTTTTAATTCGTCAGGCAGATCAATCGACATTTCAATTTGACCTACAACACCTTCAATATGAATGATTTTTGTACGGCTATTCATGAGGGAAACTTTCCAAAATCTTTTTAAGCCAACTGCAGACGCTCTACTGGACGCCCTTGTATTAAGTGTGACTGAATAATTTCTTCAATGTCTTCAGTATCCACAAAGGTATACCAAATACCCTCTGGGTAAATCACGGCTACTGGGCCATCTGCGCAACGATCTAAACATCCCGCCTTATTAATGCGGATGTTTCCTGGGCCAGACAATCCCAACTCTTTCACGCGTTTTTTTGCATAGTCAAATAATGCAAAAGCATTATGGCGATCGCAACAATCCTCGCCATTACTTCGCTGGTTTAAGCAGAAAAAAACATGGTGTTTGAAACTCATAAGCAATCTCAATCAAGGTTTTAAATTAACAGTAGTCCGATTTCGGAACACCCAAAATAAAGCTAATGGCAACCATACTACTGAAACCCATTGCATTAATTCATTAAAGTGTAATAGCCTGCCTTGGTACCAATGCCTTAATGTCAAAATGAAATAAGGATTGTCCGGTAAAAGATTAATTGCCAGAGTAGCACTAAGCAGGCAAGCGATCGCAAGCCAGGTTTTATTGGCTTCAGAAAATTGGAGAGTCCATTTCAGCAATAGACTGCCCAATACCATTCCCCAAATAGCTCCCGCAGTAAGCCATAGCAAACTAAACTCTGCCCCGAATTGCAATGCAGTAAAGGCAATCTTGATCAAAACGGTGAAGCAAAGAAGGCTAGTTAAGATTTTCCACTGGGGCGCTTTTGCACGCATACCCAGTGATAGCAAGAGCCCTGTGCCGAGCCAACAAATTGCCGTAATGATTGATTCCTGAATAACGTGGTTCACGACCATAGTTCCCCAATCGACCGAGGCAAAGATCGCATGTCCCCATACCCCAGTGCCTAACCAAGAGCTTTGGGGGTAAATCTGGGCCCAAGGAAAGAGTAGAAACAAGGCACATGCAGCCCAGTTCAAACCAAACCACTGGTCAAAACGACGGCGTATTGCGCTACCAGAGAGCCACTGGGGGCCCAGGGGGATGGCTAATAAGCCACCTATCAAGCCACCCAAGATATTGGCCCACCAATCCATTTGGCTCGGAATGCGCGTGGGCAGCCAAGTTTGCAAAGACTCCACACTAAAAGCCAGTGCTGCACTAAAGCTCAATGCAATGCCTAGGGCAACAAAATTACGCCATCGCGGGTAACAGGCAAAGACCAGCAAAAATCCCAAGGGGATATAAGCCAAGATATTGACCGAGACATCAAAGAGCGTAATAAAGCGGGGTAAAGGGGCATCTAACCACGCCCATGGGGCAATGCCATTGTCAAAGCTGAAATCAAATGGATTTAGGCTGACATAGACGATTAATAGCGCATAGCTCAGGCTAATGGCTCTGGCCAAAGGCATTGCCTGGAGTGGCCAAACAAACTTGCGAGGACGCTGATCATCGTGATGCATTCCACCATTCTAGGTCAGCCTGGTCAGATCTTTCTACAATAGGTAAATGAGTACAAATTGCATCCTAGAGCGCGTTGCCAGCACTAAATCAACTAATGATGATTTATTAGCCCGTTGGCGCGCTGGGGAATTAATTGATCCCGTTGCTCGCATTACCCAAGAGCAGACCTCTGGTAAGGGCAGGGCTGGGAGAGTTTGGCTTTCTAATCCTGAAGATACCCTGTGCTTTTCCTTGGCCTACCCCTTTCATAAACGCCCCAATGAACTGAGTGGACTTAGCCTAGTTATTGGCTTAGCGCTTATTTCTGGAATTGCCACGACACTAGGTCTTAGTGAGGATGCATTGCATCAACAAGGCTTGAGACTCAAATGGCCTAACGACTTACTACTTAACAATGCCAAGCTTGGCGGCATCCTCATTGAAGGCGGCCAAAGTAATCCAAGCCTACCCACCTGGATGGTGATTGGGCTGGGTCTTAACTTACGTAATGCAGCGCTGATTGAAAAGAGCCTAGAAGGCCAAACCTCTTTTGGAGTTGCAGCTTTAGGGCAACTCATACCCCACCACAGTGTACTTCCCGATACTGAGTTTGTTTGGCTAAAACTCATTGAGTCCTTTGAAAAGCATTTGGCTCAGTTTGACGAAAATGGATTTGGCTATTTTAAGAATTCGTGGGAGCAGTGGGATGCCTTCAATGGTCAATCCGTTTGTATATCAGGCGCAGGCAAAGAATCTATCATCGGAATTTCCGCTGGAGTTGATGACACTGGCGCGCTTATCCTAAAGCAGCATGACAAATCGATTGCCATTCATGCGGGCGATGTTTCTTTGCGAGTTCAATCATGAGTCTGTATTTAGTATTTGATCTTGGCAACACTCGGCTTAAATGGGCTGCTGTCGAATCCACACAAAATATTTCAGATCGCAATAAAAAGTTGTGGGCGTATTCTGGATCAATTAGCACTAAATCTTTTCAATCACCAGAGCTGCGTGCCGAGCTATCTGACTATATTTCTAAAACCTTGCCCAGGCCAGATACGATTGCGTTTTGCTGTGTAGCAGGTGATGCTGCTATTGAAAATCTACGTAGCCTCTTTCCGCAATGGCAAGATCTTGAGTGGAAGCAATTTATAGGCAGCAGTTCTTACGACGGTGTTCGCACACTCTATCAAGACCCAAGCAAGTTGGGCGCAGACCGATGGGCGGCATTGATTGGTGCAAGAGCAATCTCAAATACCAACACACTGGTGATTAATGCTGGGACCGCCACAACCATTGATTTACTAGGCGGTAATGGCATTCATTACGGCGGCTGGATACTACCGGGCCTCAGCATGATGCAAGAAAGCCTGCAACAAAATACGGCCCAACTCCCATTAGCGGTTCGCATCAGCAAGACTACAACTCAAGCGAGCTTTGGCACAACAACGGATGAAGCTATTACTGGCGGTTGTGATGCGGCACAAATTGGAGCAATACTGCGCGCAGCTTATTTAGCTAAAGCGATGAATCATCCTATCGAACGAATTTGGCTTGATGGCGGCAATGCCAAAGTCTTGGCGAATGAGATTAAACAATTTCCTGAGCTGGCAGCACTTCCAATTGAGCCTATCGAAGGCTTAGTACTTCGGGGGCTTTGGGCTTGGCTCTTACAAAACTTCTAGGTATTTGTATGCGTTAATTGGCAAGGCTTAACTAGTACGGATCTTGCCCAACAGAGTTGTTGTAGAGCGCTCATATAAAAATGGAATAGCAACCGCTTTGCCACCCCAGGTTTTCACTAAGCGAGTTTCTTGGAGGGTATCGATTTCATAATCTCCCCCCTTGACGTAGATATCTGGATGAATTTTTGCAATGAGATTCACTGGAGTCTGTTCCGTAAATAACACCGCTAAATCCACACTCTCCAGCGCCGCTAATAGAGCTTGGCGATCAGCCTCAATATTAATAGGCCTGTCATCACCCTTACCCAACATCTTGACTGAAGCATCTGAGTTCACACCCACCACCAGACTGGCGCCTAATGCTCGCGCTTGGGCTAAATAACTAGCGTGACCACGATGCAAGATATCAAAAACACCATTAGTGAACACCAGAGGTCTTGGAAGGGCGGCAATACGCGCCTCCAGCTCTGCAGGGTCACAGACTTTGGACTCAAATGAAGGTAAAGATAAAGAGCTCATAGCGTCATATTAATGGCATTGAGCTGGGCCCAACGATATTTGCCAGAATGTCTTAGACTTGGGCATCCCCACCCAGTCCATAGGCTCAAGATGATTCGCAATATGCAGAGCTACTTACTAGCACTACTTTTGCTGCTACCAGTAATGCAATTAGTTGAGGCAGCACCGCCAGCCTCACCCAGCTGCAGCCCCCTTCTGTCTCAGACCTTTCCGAGATTGCAGGATGAGGCACCTCAAAACCTCTGCCAATACCAGGGCAAAGTCATTTTAGTTGTGAATACAGCCAGCTTCTGTGGTTTCACTAGCCAATATGAGGGTCTTGAGAAGTTATATGCCAAATATAAAGATCGCGGCTTAGTGGTATTGGGATTTCCATCTAATGATTTTGGTCAACAGGAGCCCGGCAGTAATAAAGATATTGCTGAATTCTGTAAAAATACCTATGACGTGAAGTTCCCGATGTTTGCCAAGAGCTCAGTAAGCGGGGGCAACCCCAATCCTTTATTTAAGATGTTGATTGCTAAAACCGGTACAACACCTAAATGGAATTTTTATAAATACCTCATTAATCGCAACGGTAATGTAGTGGACGCATTTGGTAGTCTGACCAATCCAACAAGCACTAACATTACCGGTGAGATAGAGAAACTTCTTGGAGAGAAAATTTAGTGGGCAAGAAAAAAATTGCCATCATTGGCGCCGGCATTTCTGGCTTAGGATGCGCACATGCATTAAGACAGCACCCCGATTTAGATCTCACCATATTTGAAGGCGGCAACCATATTGGCGGCCACAGTAATACCGTAGATCTCACGCTAGAAACTCCTCAAGGCAAGATGACCCATGGAGTGGATACTGGATTTTTAGTATTTAATCGCAAAACCTATCCCCGCTTAGTTCGCCTTTTTGAGGAAATTCAGGTGCCCATTGCGCCATCAGAGATGTCATTTTCAGTGTCAATTGATGCTAGCAAAAAAACAGGTGCCAGTAAAAAGATTGAATGGGCTGGAAACGATCTCAATTCCTTCTTTGGACAAAGAAAGAATTTATTCTCGCTGTCATTTTGGAGCATGGCTTATGACATATTGCGCTTCAATCGTCTCGCCACTCAACTCGCAGAAAAGCAAATTACTGCCAAGCTTGAATACTCGGAGCCAGATGAGCGTATTAAAGATTTTTTAGATCGCAATCGTTTTGGCTCTAGTTTTAGAGAGAATTATTTTCTACCAATGATTGGCGCTATTTGGTCATGCTCCGTTGAGCAGATGCTGGAGTTTCCAATTCAGACCATGGTCCGCTTCTGTCATAACCATGGCCTTTTGCAAATTCAAAATCGCCCGCAATGGCTTACTGTGAAAGGCGGCTCGCGAGAGTATGTAGATCTTTTAGTGGCGGCTCTGGAGAAATATCGAGTTAAGTTTGTGCGCGAGGCGGTTACTCGCGTCAATGCCTGTCAAGCTGAAAATTCTCAGGTTGAAGTCATTGCGTCCACTGGATCACATTGGTTTGATGAGGTAGTTATGGCATGTCATAGTGATCAAACCTTAGATCTGGTACATGGTATTGATCAGGATGCCCGCAATATTTTGGCCTCGGTACCTTATCAAAAAAATCGTGCAATTTTGCATACAGACATTAATTTCTTACCGACTACCGAGCGCTGCTGGGCAGCCTGGAACTACACCGCAAAATCTGGCGCAACACCGACTGCACAACAACACGTCAGTGTGAATTATCTAATTAATCGCTTACAACCTCTACCCAAAGCATTCGAGGGCACACAGATTATTGTCAGCTTGAATCCATTGACTGATCCCAATCCAAAATTGGTGCATGAGGAAATTCACTACTCACATCCAGTCTTTGATATGCGCGCCGTTCAGGCGCAAAAAGAGCTACCACTGATTCAGGGTAATTCCTCAATTTGGTATTGTGGTGCATGGACTGGCTTTGGCTTTCACGAAGATGGTCTTCGCTCAGGTGAATTAGTGGCGATGGATCTAATGGGAAAAATTGCTCATCGTGTTTTACCCAATTCCATCAAAGATGCTCAGTAAATGAGTTTGCCAACGATTAATTTTGGCGCGGTAAAGCATCGGCGCTTTCGCCCCGCCAAGAACGCTTTTGGCTACGGTGTATTTACCTTATCTATTCCGATGCGTGCGCGCAGAAGTGACCCAAAACTACTCAGCAAGCACGGCCTTAAAGATAATCAGTTCGGGCTCTTCTCATTCTTCGACCAAGATCATGGATTGGGTAATGCGGATAGCCTATCCTGGATTGAAGCGATCCTCAAGGAAAATCATATTCAGCATGTTGATGGTGAAATTTGGTTACAAACCTTCCCGAGAGTCCTAGGCTACGTCTTCAATCCTGTGAGCTTTTGGATCTGCACTCAAGCCAATGGCCAAGTTCAAGCTGTATTAGCCGAGGTAAATAACACCTTTGGTGAACGGCACTGCTACTTACTCAATCATGACTCTGGCAAAGCCTTGCAATCCGGGGAGACCTTGGTAAGTAGGAAAGTTTTCCATGTATCGCCTTTCTGTGACGTACGCGGGGAATACCACTTCCGCTTTTTATTTCCCCAGGACAGCAATTCAAAGCGGAATAGCGTTTGTCGGATTGAACTCCACGAAGATGGCGCCCCACTGATTAATACAAGCATCAGCGGGCTAGCTCAGCCTTTAAATAAGAGCTCCCTCTATCTTGCCTTCCTTCAATACCCCCTGATGAGCTTAGGCGTCATTGGCCGAATTCATTGGCAGGCATTGAAATTATGGTTAAAAGGTGTACCCTTTCATTCAAAACCTAAACCACCAGAACTTGAAATTACCCGATGAATCGCCCCGGCCAATCACTGCTGTCCCGCCTAACCTTCTCTCGCCCTGAGAAGTGCGAATCTAAACAGCAACAATATCGCTCAAGCACAGAAACCTTATTAACTCTTTTAGGGCAATTACGCAGCGGACATTTGCTGCTCACCCTGCCAAATAAAGAAGTCAAAGAATTTGGAAATAGCGCAGACCAGCTGCATGCAGAAATCCAAGTTTTAGATTGGTCCGTATTTAAAGAAGTGTTATCTCATGGCGATATTGGCTTTGCTGAGAGCTATATTCGGGGTGAATGGAATACGCCTGATCTCAAAGCGGTTCTGGAATTAGCTATTCGTAACCGTACCATCCTAGAAAGAGCAATTTATGGAAGTTGGTTAGGCTCTATAGCGTATCGACTGAGGCATTGGTTTAGAGACAACTCCAAGTCTGGAAGCCGTAAGAATATTCATGCGCACTATGACTTAGGCAACGCTTTCTATACCCTTTGGCTAGATCCCACCATGAGCTATTCAAGCGCCTGGTTCTCTGAAGGTGACAAGCAACCTCTGATGGATGCGCAACGTGCCAAGATCAAACGTATTTTGGATGCCATACATGCCAAACCAGATGATCAACTCCTCGAAATTGGCTGTGGTTGGGGTGGCTTTATGGAAGAGGCTCTGCGGAACGGCAATCAAGTTACGGGCCTGACTTTATCGACTGAACAAAAGGCTTTTGCCGATACCAGACTGCAAAAAGTTGCTGCGCAGACAAGTGATGGCCAGCAATTCGAGGTGCGTCTTCAGGACTATCGAGACTGTGTAGAGCAGTTTGATGGCATCGCCTCAATTGAAATGTTTGAAGCAGTTGGTGAAAACCATTGGGGTGAGTACTTTCAAACCATTGCCAATCGACTAAAAGCAGGCGGCCGAGCTTGCATCCAAACCATCGTCATAGCAGAAGGTTTGTTTGATCGTTATCGCCATAGCACCGACTTTATCCAGCAGTATGTTTTCCCAGGTGGAATGCTGCCATCACCAAGCAAATTCAAGGCTGCAGCTGCTAGTGCCGGCTTAGAGGTTGAAGCTGAGTTTGCATTTGGCGCTGACTACGCTAAGACTTTATGCTTATGGCGTGATAGCTTTAATCAAAAGATTGAAGAAATATATCGCCTTGGATTTGATGAGGCGTTCATTCGACTCTGGAATTTCTATCTCATGTATTGCGCAGCTGGATTTTCCGAAAAGAATATTGATGTCGTTCAGTACATCCTTAAACACCAAGATGTTATTCACTCAAGTGATGCACTACGCCCATGAAGCAAAAAGGAATGGATTCATTTGTAAATCAACGGATTTGGATTGTTGGGGCCTCGAGCGGAATCGGTGAGGCCTGCACAAACGCTTTTATCAAGGCAGGCGCTAAAGTTGCCCTCTCTAGCCGTCGTGTTGAGCGTCTAGATGCACTTGCACAATCGGCAGACCCAGGACAAGCCTTAGTTCTCCCGCTAGATGTTACCCAGCAAGGGCAGCTCATTGCAAGCTATCAACACATCCTAGAGGCATGGGGCGGATTAGATCTACTACTCTTTGTTTCGGGTGTGTACACACCATTGCGTGCTGACAATTTTGACTTTGAGGTTGCACAACAAACTATTGATGCCAACTTACTAGGACCCATGCGGGCAGTAGGGGCAGTCTTGCCCAATATGCTTGAGACCCACTCTGGTCATATTGCGATCGTTGGTAGCGTTGCTGGATATAGCGGACTACCAAAAGCTTTGGCTTACGGGCCAAGCAAAGCAGGGATTATTAACTTCTGCGAAACCCTGTATTACGACTTACTGCCGCAGGGGGTGAGCGTACACATGATTTCACCAGGATTTGTGGCAACAGAAGCTACTGCACAGAATGATTTTGAGATGCCAGCACTGATAACCGCTGATGAAGCTGCAAAAGAAATCCTCGGCGGAATTCAGGCGGGAGAGTTTGATATTCACTTCCCTAAGCGGTTTTCAGGATTCTTAAAATTCCTCAGAATCCTGCCTTACCCTCTTTACTTCTGGATCGTACGACGCTTCGTCAAAATCTAAGACACTGAATTACTTGTACTTATCCTTACGGATTTTTTGCTCCAGATAATCCATTACAGCAATTGCTTTAGCCTTTGTTCCAGCAATGGATGGAGAAGTGACATAGCGACCCTGCATCACAATAGTTGGCACACCATCTATACGATAGGCATCAGCCATCTGTCTTGCAGCACGAGCTTTGGATACAACAGCAAATGAACGATAAGTAGCCAAGAAAGTATTGCGGTCGATGCCTTGAGAAGCAACCCAATCTGCAATCTCATTTTCTGTCATGAGGCGTTTATTTTCTTTATGCATCGCATACATCACTTTGTCATTCATCGCTTCACCCTTGCCCATAGACTCTAAGGCATAGAACAACTGGCTATGTGGCATAAAGTCATCGCGAAAGGCAACAGGTACTTTACGGAATGTCACATCCTTTGGCTGGCGCTTAAGCCATGCATTGAGCTCTGGCTCAAAGTCATAGCAATGCGGACAGCCGTACCAAAAAAACTCGATAACCTCAACCTTACCTTTGGACTCAACTGGCTGAGGGGTAGGCAGAATACGGTAATCAAAGCCCTCTTCAATTTTCGGGCTTTGCGCAGAAGCCAGACCTGAAAAAGAAAATGCCAAACCAAGAATGGCGGCAGATATAAGTGCTCTCTTAGACTTAGATAATGTGATCATGATTTACTAGATTTAATAACACTCGGTTTAATGCCCATGCCATTTAACTTATCTCGCACGGGATTGCTTTCCTCAACACTGTTATATGGGCCAACGCGAACACGCCAAAGCGTATTGCCCTCGCTACTAATTTCACTCAATTGTGACTGAATACCCTGAATAGCTAAACTTGCTTTTTGTGCATCTGCATCAGCGCGTTTATTAAAAGCACCCACTTGCAAGAAATAAATGGCATCCGATTTTGCAGCTGGTGCCGGGGTTGATTCAGCTGGTTTCTTGCCATTAGCTAAATCAGCAATTGGGTCTGGGGCATTGGCGGCAGGTGCTGCCGACTTGCCTTGCAAAGGCTTATTTAAGTCTAGAGCTTCCACTGGTGCGGTTGCTTCACCTTCTGCGGGAGCTGGCCCTGGCTTAATGGTCAAAGGCAGATTAGGCGCTCTGACTCCAGGGCGCTCTTGAGGTGTATTTTTAGAAAGATAGAAGGCGATCACAAAAGCAACCCCTAGTCCAACCCCAAGCCCCAAAATAAAACCAAGGATAGTGCCGCCATACTCTGGGCTCGTAGACTTCGTCTTTGGAGTGAAGCTGGTGTGTTGATTATTTTGTTTCATCGTATCCCCATCCTTCTTTTTACATCTTAAGCGCTAGCAATTGGTACAGCTTACATCTTAGCGGGTGCTGAGACACCCAATACTTTTAATCCATTTTCAAGCACCTGACGCGTCGCCGAAAGCAGTGCCAGACGAGCTAATTTCAAGGCAGGGTCATCCACCAGAACGCGATCTGCGTTATAAAAAGTATGGAAATCTCCAGCCAAATCACGTAAGTAAAAAGCTAAGGTATGTGGCGCTAAATCTGCGGCTGCATCCGTGAGCATTTCTGGATATTCAGCTAAACGACGTAAGAGATGATCTGAAGCTTTGCTTTGCAACAAAGAAAGATCTGCACCCTTCAGGTCAGAAACTTGTCCACCCCATTGGGTCAAGATTGAGCAAATACGCGCATGCGCATATTGCACATAGAACACGGGGTTTTCATCATTTTGCTGCAATGCTAGATCAACATCAAATACAAATTCCGTATCAGCCTTGCGAGAAATCAGGAAGAAACGTACCGCATCGCGTCCACGCTGCAACGCAAGCTCGCGCTCATCAACAGTCATCTCTGGCGTAACACCGCCGGACCATTCGACTAAGTCACGTACAGTCACATAAGAGCCTGCACGTTTAGAAATTTTTACCTCTTCACCATGGCGCATCACTGTCACCATCTTGTGCAATACATAGTCTGGGTAGGTTTTTGGAATATCCCAACCGCGCTTCTGCGCTACGCCCTGCAAGCCTGAGCGCACACGGGCGATCGTGCCATGGTGATCACTACCTTGGACGTTAATCACTTTTTGGAAGCCACGATTCCATTTACTGGTGTGATAGGCAACATCAGGCACGAAGTAAGTAAAGCTACCATCAGACTTACGCATAACGCGATCTTTATCGTCACCATCATCTGTTGTCTTCAACCAAAGCGCACCTTCAGACTCGTAGGTCTTACCAATATCCTGCAACTCTTCAACTATCTTGGCAACGCTACCATCGGTATACAAGGAAGATTCTAGGTAGTAGCAATCAAACTTCACGCCAAATGTTTTTAAATCGATATCTTGTTCATTGCGCAAATACGCTACGGCAAATTGACGAATGGCTTCAAGGTCATCTTTATATTCGGGTGAAGCCTTAAAAGCAGTCGCAATCTCCGCAATGTATTCACCGTTATAAGCACTTTCTGGCCAAGTGACATCACCTGGCTTAAGTCCGTTTAATCGAGCTTGTACTGAGAGTGCCAAGTTTGCGATCTGCACTCCAGCATCGTTGTAATAAAATTCGCGGTGTACTTTAATGCCCTGCGTTGCCAATAAGTTTGCCAAGGCATCACCGAGTGCAGCCTGACGACCATGGCCAACGTGTAGTGGCCCAGTGGGATTGGCCGACACAAACTCAATCATGGCGCTGGAGACTGGAGCCGCTTCTGGAGCTAACTGACCAAACTGAGGCCCCGCCATAAGAACCTCTTGAACCACCGCTGTTTTAGCGGCATTGCTTAGGCGAAAGTTAATAAATCCAGGGCCCGCGATTTCACAAGAAGCGATGAGGTCACCATAGCCGGGTTGCCGCTCCAAACGCTCAACCAGCGCTTGGGCTAATTCCCTGGGATTTAACTTCCAAGCCTTGGAAAGCTGGAGGGCAATATTGCAAGCAACATCGCCATGGTCTACCGCCTTGGGGCGCTCTAAACGAGGGGCAGGGGCATCACCCAAGCTGTGCTCCTGGGCCAAACCCTCTAGAGCGGCACTGAGCATCTCAATTAAACGATTTTTATTAGTTAACAACATAGATAAGTGAGTTTATCAGGTGGTAAGCTACTGAAATGATCTATCAATTTCGCTCCAAAGCGGGTCCTGACGTCATCATGTTGGCTGATCTGACCCAGCGAATCTTTGAAATTTTGGGCCGCCCATTAGAGCCCAGGGGGATTTTCACTGTTGAGCAACTACCAGCCCTCATTATTGCCCTAGAAACCGCCATTCTGAAAGATTTGGAAGAGCGAGCTAAAAGCAATGCGGATGACCAACAAAATACTGAAAAACCGAAGCTTGCAGACAGACTCGGCCAGCGTGCCTACCCCTTCCTAGAACTCATGAAACAGGCCAAGGCCAAAGATGAACCGGTGATGTGGGGCGTTTAAAGCACCACATCAAGGAAGTTCTTAGTCGATAGAGCTGGCCAGCTGACGGCGGATATCTTCCACAGTCTCGTTACGGCGCTTAGCAAGATCTTCAATTTGGTCTGCCGACAACTTACCCACATTGAAATACCGCGCATCTGGATGTGCCAGATAAAAACCACTGACGCTGGAAGCCGGATTCATTGCCATCGATTCAGTCAGGGTCATACCAATATCTTCTGAACCAATGACGCGCAATAAGTCTTTTTTCACTTCATGCGCAGGGCAAGCTGGATAACCTGGCGCTGGACGGATGCCACGGTATTCTTCATTGATCATTTGATCATTCGTCAGAATTTCATCAGTTGCATAACCCCACAGATCAGTACGAACACGGTGGTGCATTAACTCTGTAAATGCCTCTGCCAAACGGTCAGCTAAAGATTGCAACATGATTGCGCTGTAGTCATCATGCTTGGCATGAAACTCAGCCACTTTTTTCTCAACGCCATGGCCAGTCGTCACAGCAAAGCAGCCGAGATAATCAGCCACCTTAGAATCTTTTGGCGCAACATAATCTGCCAAGCAACGATTAGGTCGACGTACGCCATCAACTACAGGGCGCTCGGCCTGCTGACGCAAGTTATGCCAAACAAATAATGGATGTTCGCGTGATTCATCGCTGTATAAGACGATGTCATCACCGATTGTGTTGGCTGGATAAAAGGCCACTACAGCATCGGCTTGCAACCACTGACCTTTGATTAATTTATCTAAAAGCGCCTGGCCATCTTCAAATACTTTGCGAGCCTCTACGCCAACGATTTCATCATCCAAGATTGCTGGGAACTTACCAGCTAAATCCCAGGTCTGGAAGAATGGTGTCCAGTCAATATATTTAGCAATATCACTTAAAGCAAAATTCTTGAAAACACGGCGCCCAATGAACTTCGGCTTCTCAGGCACATAACTATCCCAATCAATCAGCTCGCGATTCTTGCGTGCAGCTTCTAGTGAGATGGTTGGCGAAGCTTTTTTATTGGCATGCTGCTCACGTATGCGCACATAGTCATCGCGCAGATCTTGAATAAATTTCTTGGCGCTCTCATCTGAAAGCAGGCTCGATGCCACCGACACAGAACGGGATGCATCAGGTACGTAGACCACAGGACCATCGTAGTGTGGCGCAATCTTAACTGCAGTGTGTACACGAGAAGTCGTAGCACCCCCAATCATCAATGGAATTTGACGTTCACGGAAATAGTCATCACGCTGCATCTCTTGAGCAACGTAAGTCATCTCTTCTAAGGATGGGGTGATCAAACCAGACAGACCAACAATATCCGCCTTTTCTTCTTTAGCACGCTTCAGAATTTCTGCGCAAGGCACCATCACGCCCATATTGGCAACTTCAAAGTTATTACATTGCAGCACTACCGTCACAATATTTTTACCAATATCGTGCACGTCGCCTTTAACAGTCGCCATCACAATCTTACCCTTGGCTTTGGCTTCACCACCAGAGGCAATATGCAAGCGTTTTTCTTCCTCAATGTAAGGAATCAAAATCGCCACTGCTTGCTTCATCACACGTGCACTTTTAACCACTTGAGGCAAGAACATCTTGCCGGCACCAAACAAATCGCCAACGACGTTCATCCCATCCATCAAGGGACCTTCAATCACCTCGATCGGACGACCACCCGCACCCATAATTTGCGCACGTAGCTCTTCAGTATCTTCTTCAATAAAAGTAGTGATGCCATGTACTAAAGCATGGGTTAAACGCTCACGTACTGGAGATTCACGCCAAACTAAGTTCTCTACCTGCTTTGCGCCACCACCCTTAAATTGGTCAGCAATATCCAGCAAGCGCTCCGTTGGAGTCTTGCCGTCTTTATCTTTAAAGCGGTTAAGCACCACATCTTCAACGCGTTCACACAATTCGGGATCTAGGTCTGCATAGACGCCGAGCTGTCCTGCATTGACGATACCCATATCCATGCCTGCCTGAATGGCGTGATACAGGAACACCGTATGAATAGCTTCTCGTACGCGATCATTGCCACGGAAAGAGAAGCTAACATTGGAGACGCCGCCACTGACCTTCGCGCCCGGCAGATTTTCTTTAATCCAGCGCGTAGCATTAATAAAATCTACTGCGTAGTTGTCATGCTCTTCAATACCAGTCGCAATTGCAAAGATATTGGGATCAAAAATAATATCTTCTGCAGGAAAACCAATCTCATTCACAAGAATTTGATAGCAGCGTTGGCAAATTTCAGTCTTGCGCTTAAAAGTATCGGCCTGACCTACTTCATCGAACGCCATCACCACGGATGCTGCGCCATAACGTCGAATTAGGTGCGCTTGTTTTCTAAAGGACTCCTCGCCCTCTTTGAGTGAAATTGAGTTAACAATCGGCTTACCTTGAATACATTTCAGACCCGCTTCGATAACACTCCACTTGGAAGAGTCAATCATGATCGGTACACGTGCAATATCTGGTTCTGAAGCAATCAAATTCAAGAAGCGCGTCATCGCTGCTTCAGAATCCAACATCGCTTCATCCATATTGATGTCAATGACTTGAGCACCATTCTCAACTTGCTGTCTTGCAACTACCAAGGCTTCATCAAATTGATTATTCAAAATCATTCGTGAAAATGCTTTAGAGCCTGTGACGTTAGTACGCTCACCGATGTTCACAAAGCCAACTTCAGGCGTGACATTGAAAGGCTCTAAACCCGAGAGCTTCATCGGCGGCATTACCTTTGCAGTCTTACTCATGCTGATGCCTCCACGCTCTCACGATAGAAGGCACGAGGCTTACGCTTAGCAACTGCATTCGCAATCGCACGAATATGGTCTGGCGTCGTTCCACAGCAACCGCCCACAAGATTCACCAAACCATCTTTTGCAAAGCCATCGACTAAGCTGGAAGTAATTTCTGGAGTTTCATCAAATCCAGTGTCACTCATTGGATTAGGCAAGCCTGCATTGGGATAGCAAGATACAGCGGCATCACAAATACGAGCAAGCTCAGCAATATACGGGCGCATTAGTGCAGCACCTAAGGCACAGTTCAAGCCAAAAGTTAATGGCTTAATGTGACGCAAGCTATTCCAAAATGCCTCAACTGTTTGTCCAGACAAAATACGACCAGAAGCATCAGTCACTGTACCTGAGATCATCACTGGTAAACGTTCACCAGTTTCTTCAAAGAATTCATCTAAAGCGAACAATGCAGCTTTTGCATTAAGTGTGTCAAAAATGGTTTCGACTAAAAATAAATCAACGCCACCTTCAAAGAGGCCTTCAATCTGTTCGCGATAGGAGGCACGCAATGCATCAAAAGTCACGTTACGGGCACCTGGATCATTTACATCTGGAGAAATGCTTGCTGTCTTTGGAGTAGGTCCGATTGCGCCCGCTGCAAAACGTGGCTTATCTGGCGTAGAGTATTTTTCGCAGGCAGCGCGCGCCAATTGAGCTGAGATGACATTCATCTCACGTGCCAAGCCTGCCATTTTGTAATCCTCTTGCGCAACCGAGGTAGCACCAAAAGTATTGGTTTCAATAATGTCTGCACCCGCATCTAAATACTGCTCATGAATCTTGCTAATGATTTGGGGCTGCGTTAAAACTAAAAGTTCGTTATTGCCCTTGATATCGCCCGGATGATTTTCAAAGCGAGTGCTCGCTGGTAATCCACGGTAATCCGCCTCATTCAGCTTGTATTGCTGAATCATGGTGCCCATAGCGCCATCCAAAATCAGAATGCGCTGCTTCAGTAGCTCGGGAAGTGCCTGGCCGCGGGTGTAAGGCTGGGATAAACCATTAGATTGCATTGCTTAACCGGGATTAATCTCTAGAATCTCTTATTGTATTGGCAATAAGCCACTTTTATCTGACCCGGAGCTCGCCCTATGTTTGGAACTATCCCTGAATTCAATCAAAGCCTTGAAATGATGAAAACCATGTGGGGCCAGGGGGCAGGCGGATCGACGCCAGGACAATTTCCCTTCACTACAGATGCCTCCAAGGCTGCTGGGGGGTTCGGCTCAGCATTTCCAGGGCTGGATACCGATGAGCTAGAAAAGCGCATCAAAGACCTCAAAAGCGTTGAAAACTGGCTTAACCTCAACCTCAATATCTTGAAGTCCACTATTCAGGGTCTTGAAGTACAACATGCCACCATGATGGCCCTCAAATCCTTTGGAGATGCGGTTTCAGCAACTGCTGCTGCCGGCGGATCTACTGAAGAGTCCGGAACTAAGGCCTCTAAACCACGCAAAACCGCAACACGCCGTCGTCGCAAAGCTGGCGACTCAACTTTCCTCGACGAAGTAGGTAATTCAGATGAGCAATAGCCTCACCCATAGCAAATGTCATTTGGTGAATATCTAATTCACGCTTAAATAAAACCGGCACTATCTCTCGAGCAGTTGCCGGTTTTTTACAGGCCCCAAGCGTTTCTGCCAAGCGCTCATCGTGGTGCAATTTCAACTGATCAATCCGCGACTTCATTCCTATAAATGGCTTACCATGAGATGGCAGTACTAAGGTGTTATCAGGCAAAGGTAGGTAGCGATCCAAAGAACTCAGATATAAACCGAGAGGATCTGCATCAGGATCCGCGTCATAGACACTGACATTGGTGGAGATGCGTGGCAACAACATGTCCCCAGAAATCAACACACCTAAATCTTTACAAAATAGTGAAGCATGCTCAGGCGCATGGCCAAACCCCATAATCACTTGCCACTCGTGTCCACCAATCAAAATCACTTCACCATCGATGATGCGACGATATTGTCGCGGTACACCTGGAACCATATTGCTGTAGTAATTCGAGCGTGCCCGGATTTTTTCTAAATCTTCTGGAGCACTTAATCCATGTCTCTGAAAGTGGTCCGCAGAACCACCGCCGCCAGCACGGGCACCAACAGTAGCACCACCTTCTTTATGGCTCAACCATTGCGCTGTTAAATAATCCGTCATGGAGATCCAGAGAGGTACATTCCATTTTTCGCAGAGCCATTGAGAGAGTCCCACGTGATCTGGATGCATATGGGTCACGATCACCCGCAATACCAGTAAGCCCTCTAGCTGTGTGGCAAAGATCTGCTCCCAAGCTGCTTTGGTCTCCTCATTGGCAATGCCGCAATCAACAATTGTCCAGCCTTGAATGCCTTCAAGCTCATCACGCAGCAGCCATAAATTAATGTGGTCCAGAGCAAAGGGTAAGCGCATACGCAACCAGCGCACGCCAGGCGAGACCTCCATTGAGTCACCCACTTCCGGCAAAGCATCGGCTAAGGGATAATGAATAGAACTAAGATCGCTGGATTGGTTTTTGGTATTCATCTATTTCTATTCTAGGTTTGCTTTGACAACAGTTCCATCGCCTTGCATCAACTGGTGCGACATCAACCCTGAAAATGGTTTTTGCCGTGGCTGCTATCGCACGCTCACTGAAATTGCAGGCTGGTCTGAACTTTCTAAGGCCGACAAGCTTGAGGTCTGGGAAAAACTAGAAACGCGCAAACCTCAAGTACCGCAGTAAGTATTGCCAATTACTAATTGCTTATTTATTGACATCAACAATCAAACGACCACGCACATTGCCTGCCATCAGTTCTGTTGCGTACTTTAAAGAATCTTCCAAGCTAATTTCATGAGAGATTTCTTCTAGAGTTTTGAGGTCAATCAGCTTACTCAATTGCTCATAGGCTGCAATACGTTTTGCTTTTGGCACTGTCACACTATTAATGCCGTACAAAGTTACACCACGCAAAATGAATGGAGCAACAGTCGATGGAAAATCCATTCCCTGAGCAAGACCACAAGCGGCAACCGCACCATCACTTTTGGTTTGTGCGCAGGCATTAGCCAAGGTATGACTACCAACGCTATCGACTACTGCCGCCCAGCGCTCTTTAGCTAAAGGCTTACCAGGGGCCGACAATGCGGTGCGATCAATTACTTCGCTTGCACCCAATTTCTTCAAATAATCAGCCTCAGACATACGTCCAGTGCTGGCAACTACGGTAAAGCCCAATTTACTTAATAGGGTGATAGCGAAGCTACCCACTCCACCAGCAGCCCCCGTCACCAATACTTCACCATCACTAGGTTTTAAGCCATGCTTTTGTAAAGCCATCACACATAGCATTGCCGTGTAACCTGCAGTACCAATAGCTAAGGCCTGCTTAGCAGTAAAACCCTTTGGCAGTGGAATGAGCCACTCTGACTTCACGCGTGCTTGTTGGGCTAACCCACCCCAATGACCTTCACCAACACCCCAACCATTCAGCAACACCATGTCGCCGGCCTTAAATTCTGGGCTAGCACTCTCCAATACCTCACCCGCAAAATCAATTCCAGGAACCATCGGAAAGCTGCGCACTACTGGCCCTTTGCCAGTAATGGCCAAGCCGTCTTTGTAGTTCAGCGTGGAATAGAGCACCTTCACTCTGACATCGCCCTCAGGCAAACTTGCCTCATTGACCTGAGCAAGCTCAGCTCGATAACCTTGATCATCTTTATTCACCAAAATCGCGTTAAACATGTCTCTTCCTTTTAAAAGCGCTGCATTCTCCACAGCAAATACGTAATAGGTTTATCCTAACGAGCATTGCTGATTATGGAGGTTTCCATGAAAAAAATTCTACTATTAACTGCGGCCTCTGGTCTAACACTAGTTGGATGCTCCTCAAGCCAAATTAATATGTCTATGGGTAATATGCGCTTAATTAGCTCCAGCGCAGCACCACAAGATGTCATGGATTTCGCCAACACAACTTGTAAGAATGATTTCTACCAAGGAGCAAGCTTCCTCTCTAAGGCAGGCAAGGAATATCGCTTTAAATGCGTAAAAGCTGAAGAAAATGAAATCCTCACCCCGATTCCTGGCACAGCAATGTCCTCTGATGCACCCACTACAGCTGTAGCAAAGTAAGTAAATCACTAAATAGATATAGCAAGATGACCCCATTTACCTCCCAAGAGCTACGCAAAGGCTTTTCCTCTTTTGCGACAGGGGTCACTGTGATTACTTGCCTGGATCCCGACCAGCAGGCGCACGGCATCACCATCAGCTCATTTAATACTGTTTCATTAGAGCCACCACTCATTTTGTGGAGCCTCAAAAAGCATTCACGTTTAATGCCCCACTTTGAGGTCGGTCAGAAACAGCTTATTCATGTCTTGGAGCGTTCGCAGGAAGCCATGGCAATGCACTTTGCCACCGTTAAAGAAAATCAGTTCGTTAACATTCCCCATCAAATTGCAGCTAGCGGCCTTACTCAAATTGATGGATGCTGCGCTTACTTTGAATGCGAAACTGTATCAGTGCACACCGGGGGCGACCACAACATTATTGTTGCCAAAGTTCTCAACTTAAAGCACGCAGCACAAAGTCACCCCCTCATCTTTGCGCATAGCAAATTTATGGGACTGGACTCACCCCTTTAAATACAGGCCAATAGGAGCTCTCATGATGCGTTTGTGGGGAAGAAAAACTTCAATCAATGTCCAAAAGGTGTTGTGGTGCCTGGCAGAGTTAGGGTTAGAAGAAGGCAAGGATTTTGAGCGCATTGATGCGGGCCTTCATTTTGGCAAGAGTCGCACTCCCGAATTCTTAGCCCTTAATCCAAACGGCTTAGTACCAACGCTTGAAGATGGAAATCTTGTGCTTTGGGAATCTAACACTATCTTGCGCTATCTAAACAACCAGTACGATCAAGGGAAACGCTTTCCTGCAGACATAAAAAGTCAGTTCCAATCTGAAAAATGGATGGATTGGCAACTGGGAACCATGTGGCCACCTTTAAGGGTGGCAGTGCTTGGACTCACTCGCGTCCCTGAAGCAGACCGTAACTATGAGCTAATTAAAAAGTCTTATCAAGAGGCAGACTCATGGCTCGCCTTGCTTGATCAGTATTTAGAGAATAACTCCTACTGCTCTGGTGAACAATTCACTATTGGAGACATTCCATTGGCTTTGTGCGTAAGTCGATGGCTCCTACTAGAGCAAACCTTCCCAGAAAAAACTGGACCACGCTCGCAATTAAGCAATATTGATGAGTGGATGAAGCGCATATCTAGGGAAACCAAATACAGCGTAGTAGAAGAAAAAGCACTCAACATTGTGAAGTAATATAAGTGCTCAATTAGAAAAGGGTGAACCAAGTTCACCCTTTTTCTTTACTTACTTGAGGAATATATTACTGCTGCTTGAATTTCTTTTGGTGGTGATCAGCGCCAATAAATAAATACATAGCGGGCACTACAAAGAGCGTGAACAGAGTGCCAATCGATAGGCCAGTAAAAATCACGATGCCCATAGATTGACGACCAGCCGCACCTGCACCAGAGGCAATCACCAGAGGTACTACACCCAACACCATTGCAGCAGTAGTCATCAATATCGGACGCAGACGCACGCTACTTGCCTCTACGATGGCATCCAACTTACTACGACCAGCTTCCTGCAATTCATTTGCAAACTCCACAATCAAAATACCGTGCTTACTAATCAATCCCATCAGCGTGACCAGTCCAACCTGGGTATACACATTCAAGGTGGTGAATCCTAAATTAATAAAAATCAATGCCCCAAACAAGGCGAGCGGTACTGAAACCAAAATCACGATCGGATCGCGGAAGCTTTCAAACTGTGCAGCTAAGACTAAGAACACGATCAAGATCGCAAAGAACATCGTCACCAAGAAGCCGCCGGACTCTGCCATGAACTGACGTGATGGGCCAGCGTAATCCATGGTGTAACCGTTCGGCGCTACTTCTTTTAAAGTTTGGCGCATGAACTCCAGCAGGTCCGCTTGAGAAATAAATGGCGTACTTACACCAGAGATTGTTGCGGAGTTGAGTTGCTGAAAGTGATTAATCGACTGCGGTACCACTCTTTGCTTAATCGTTGCGATGGTGCGCGCCTGAATCATCTGACCACTTGGCGTGCGTATGTAGTAATCCAAGATCTGGTCTGGATTTAAGCGATCTACTTGCTTAACTTGCGGAATGACACGATATGAACGGCCAGCGACAGAGAAGTAGTTAACATAACCGCCGCCCAAAGCAGCTGATAGCGCATTACCCACTTGCTGCTGCGTCATGCCCAGTGCAGCGACTTTTTCACGATCGATTTCTAAAACGTCTTGTGGCTTATCAATCTTCAAATCCGAGTCTACGAAGAAAAAGTTGCCGCTACGACGCGCTTTATCTAAAACTGCTTGCGAGACTTCATTCAGCGATTCATAAGACTCAGTGGTATTAATAACCACCTGAACAGGTAAGCCCTGCGCACCTGGCAACGCTGGGAACTGGAAAGCTGCTACACGAGCGCCAGCGATCGTATTCCACTTGCCCTGCATATCCTCTTGGAACTTTGTAGCATTGCGACTTCGCTGATCCCAATCCTTGAGCAACACACCACCAAAACTACTGGTGGGGCTGGTGATCTGGAACATCTGCTCATACTCAGGCTCTGCTGCTGATATTTGATAAATCTGATCGGCATAGGTCTGCATCTGATTGACCGTGCTGTTGGGTGGGCCTGAAGCCTGCATCAACACGATACCTTGATCCTCTGTTGGCGCTAATTCAGCGCGGGCAGTAGCGTAGAGGTAGGCAACTCCACCTAGCAAAATTACACCCATCACAATGATGACTTGCCAGGTACTCAAGAGCTCACGCAAAGTGGTTTGATAGCTGTGGTGGACCTTTTCAAATATGCGGTCAATCTTTTGCACAAAAGAAGAGGCCTCTTGCTCCTCAGTAAAGATGCGGGAACACATCATTGGAGAAAGCGTCAATGCAATTAATCCTGATACCGCGACTGCACTGGCTAGGGTAAAGGCGAATTCCGTAAAGAGCGCACCGGTTAATCCACCCTGAAAACCAATAGGGATATATACCGCGATCAATACAATGGTCATCGCCAAAATCGGGCCGCCTAACTCACGAGCAGCAATCAAAGAAGCCTCTAGCGGAGACTTTCCTTCCTTCATATGACGGTCAACGTTCTCAACCACAATAATGGCATCATCGACGACCAAGCCAATCGCCAGAACGAGGGCAAGAAGTGTCAGCAAATTAATGGAGTAGCCCAAGACCTGCATCAAAAAGAATGTGCCAATCAAAGAAAGTGGCATCGCAATCACAGGCACAGCAACAGCACGTGCGCTTCCTAAGAAGAGATAGATCACCACCGTCACAATCAACAGCGCCTCTAGAAGCGTTGCCACCACCTCATCAATCGACGTGGTAATGAACTTAGTAGAGTCGTAAACTACCTTGCCTGACATGCCAGTGGGTAACTGCTTCTGAATATCGGGCACCGCTGCACGCACACGCTCAGCAACATCAAGCAAATTCGCTTGGGGTGCTACCTTGATAGCAATAAACACCGATTTCTTACCGCTAAAGGCGACGTTGGTGTTGTAGTCCTCCGAGCCCATGCTTACAGTAGCCACTTGATCAAGGTACACAATATTGATGCCATCTTTCTTGACAACCAATTTACGGAACTCATCAAGCGTATGGAGATCGGTACCTGCCACCAAGTCAACAGCAACCATATCCCCTTTAGTGCTACCTACTGCGGATAAGTAGTTATTGGCTGCCATGGCACTATAAACATCATCTGCACCCACACCAAGCCCTGCCATCTTCTCGCGATCAAGCCAAGCGCGCAGAGCAAACTTTCTGCCACCAGTAATTTCAGCATTCTGTACACCGTCTACAGAATCCAGCTTTGGCTTCACTACCCGCAATAAGTAATCAGTAATCGCATTGTTTGGAATGTCATCGCTATAAAAACCCATATACATCGCTGCAGTGGACTGACCAATCTGTACAGTCAACACAGGTTGCTGGGCTTGCGGTGGTAACTGATTCTTAACCGAACTAATCTGAGTTTGGATCTGCGTTAACGCAGCATTGGAGTCGTAATTGAGCTTCAGAGTTGCGGTAATTGTCGATAGGCCGCTCACACTCATCGAGGACAAATAGTCGATACCTTGAGACTGAGCAATCGCCGTCTCTAGTGGCTGCGTAATAAATCCTGCAATCGTCTCTGGATCAGCGCCATAGTAAGCCGTTGTAATCGTAACGATCGCATTTTGCGTTTGCGGATATTGATTGACAGGCAAAGATCCAACCGCCTTTAAACCAAATACCAAGACGAGCGCACTCACTACCAGTGAGAGCACCGGCCTACGAATGAATATGTCAGTCCAATTCATCTAGGACTTATTCCTGTGGCTGTGGGTTTGGTGAATTCGCTGGCAACACCTTGTTATTCACAATCAGCGGAGTACCGTTCTTCAGCTTAAGTTGGCCACTAGTCACAACCGTGGCCCCCTCTTCAACCCCTTTGAGAATCGCCACTTGATCTCCACGGGTTAGTCCAGTAGTCACAAAAACTTGTTGAGCCTCAAGCGCAGGTTTGCCCTGCTTATCCTTTTTACCAGTTGGCTTAGCAATAAAGACTGTAGAGCCATATGGGTTATAAGTCACAGCAGTTTGAGGCAAGGTCAGCAACTTCACTTCATCACCCAACTTAATATTCACGTTAGCAAACATGCCCGGCAAAATCTTTTTATCCGGATTAGCCAGCTGGGCTTCAATCTGAATATTGCGCGTGTTGGTATCTACTTTAGGACTCACAGCAGTAACTTTGCCAGTAAAGCTTGAACCCTTAAAGGCATCGGTCGTCACTACAATTTCTTGGCCAACCTGAATCTGCTCAGCATTACCTTGTGGGAGATTAAAGTCCACAAAAATAGGATCTAAGGTTTGGAGGGTAAGCAACTTATCGCCCGGGTTAACGAACTGCCCAGGGTTGATCATCACAATACCGACGCGACCACTGAAGGGAGCTTTTAGATTCTTCTTAGCCACTAAAGCAGTTTGCTGCTCTACCTGAGCCTGCTTTGACTTGGCATCTGCTTTACTGGTATCGAATACATTCTTACTAATCGCCTGAATCTCTAACTGCTGTCTATCACGCTCATTAATTACCTTAGCCAAATCTGCCAATGCTTTTAAGGAGTTGAGCTGTGCAACATCAGAGGCATCATTCAATTTAATGAGCAACTCGCCCTCTTTAACATCCATGCCAGATTTAATGGGTACGTTTTGCACTAAGCCACCAATTTCAGTGCTGAGCTCTACACCTCTATATGCACGCACATTTCCAACGCTAGACAACTTGGGTTGCCATGCCGTTGTCTCCACCACCATCGTCGAAACTGTTGCTGGTGGTAAGCCCATGCCCGCAATGAAATGCTTAATCATGAAAGTCTTGAGTTGATTAAATCCAAATATCAAGCCCAATAACAAAAATACGCCGCACAACATAATCGTCATGCGACGACCTAAAGGCGTCATTGATTGCAGTTTGGCATTAGCCTTGCTCCGCAGAAAGCGTTCACGCAAGCGTACCCATACACCTTTTGCCTTTTCCCAAAGTGCAATGATCTTCTCGCGAAGTTTCCACTCGATCGCCTTAGCACATACCCAAGCCCACAAGGCAAGCACTGCTGCAGTTACTTTGGTTTTAATTGTTTCCAGAAGTTTCATTTTGATCTTTGTTCGCTATGGCTTTTGGTTGAAAGGCTGGGCCGGTACGATTCCACCAGCCACCGCCTAGTGCTGCAAATAATGCCGCTGTATCAGAGAACCGGGTTGCTTGCGCAGAAACCGATTTGACTTTAGCAATTTGGTATTGATTTTGATAATAGAGAACAGCCAAATAACTTGCAGTCCCTAGCTTGTATTGCTGCTGTACCAACTCTAAAGTTTCATAAGCGTAGCGCTCTGCATCTGATGCAGACTTCAATGCTTGGGCACCAGTCTCTAAAGCACGCAATGCATCAGCTACCTCTTGAAATGCCTTGAGTACAGTTGCTTGGTATTGATATACAGCTTGTTCGTAATTAGCCATGGCGCCACGGCGTTGCGCTAATAGTTGCCCGCCCTGAAAGAGTGGCTGAAAGATACCGCCAGCAATCGACCATAGCGTCGCGTTCGGCCCAAACAGAGCTGCACTAGTTAATGCTGCCGATCCAATTGCGCCAGTGATATTAAATTGTGGCAATAAATTTGCAGTGGCTACACCCACCAAAGCATTGGTAGCCTTGAGTTGTGCCTCTGCTGCACGGACATCTGGGCGCTGGCGCACTAAGCTTGATGGCACGGAGAGCGGCAGCTTCTCTGGTAAATGCAAAGACTTCAAATCAAATTTAGTGATGTTGGCATTACTGGGTAACTCACCAACCAACACTGCCAACTGATTGCGTGCAAAAGATAGATTGCGTTCGTAGGTAAATAAATCTACTTGCGAGTTAGAAACCAAAGTTCTTTGCGATGTCACATCCACTCGAGAAACTGTACCAATCACTAATTGCTTCTCTGTTACTTCAGCTAAATTCGTTTGCGCTTTCAGAATTTCTTCTGTGGCTTGCATTTGCGCACGCAGAGCAGCTTCACGCACAGCGCTAGTCACAATATTGGCAGTCAAGGAAAGGTATGCGCCTTCTAGCTGAAACTGTGCAATCTCCGCTTGCGCTCTCGCACCCTCAACAGCGCGGCGCGCACCACCAAAAACATCGAGCTTATAAGTGACATTTACAGAAGCGTTATAGAGGTTGTAGGTATCGGAGCCATAAGGCAGGCCATAAATAGCAGAAGGCTGCAACTGCCGAGCAACGCCGCCATTTAAACCTATCGCCGGGAAGTACTGTCCACCAATTTGCGCACTGACATTTTCCTGACTAGCGCGTAGTGCAGCATCTGCTGCACCTAAATTCGGATTTTGCTGCAAAGCTTTTTTAATCAATACATCAAGCTCTGGCGATTTGAATAACTCCCACCACTGAGCCTCAATATCAGCGCCTTCAATAAACTCTTGATCAGTTCCACCTGGTACCCCAGGTGCGGTAGCTAACTTCTTTGAAAGGGTGTTTTCTGTATATCTAGATGTATTTGGAGCATCAGGCTGCTTGAAGTCTGGGCCCACCGCGCATGCAGAAAGAAATCCCGCAAAAATAAGCGGAACCAATCGCAAACCAGAGAAATCTTTGAAGCCGTGCATGAACTGTGACAAATATCCTTTTCTTCACCAGCTATTAGAACACACTTTTACCAGTTATTTTTTGTAACATATTGATATAATTGGTTATTTTCTTATACACAGCCAAACAAAGAAGTCAAATGGAATTTTGGTACTTTTGATTTTTAATGGGTAATTCTGCCAAAGCTTCCGCTATTGAAATCCTGCATTGCCTGAGCAATCTCTTCCTTGCTGTTCATAACAAATGGACCGTATCCAACGATAGGCTCATTAATAGGTTCGCCACTCAGCAGCAAGGCAATAGAGTCTTCCAGCACATTGACTTGAATATCTTGGCCCTGATTACTAAACATCAACATCAGAGCATCTTTAGCCACCACACCATCACCAGCCTCAATGGCACCCTTGAGCACAACCAGTGAAGTATTCCAGCCCTCAGGTACAGGAATACTTGTCGAATCCTTCTTCAACTTCAGGTCAATCACATTGAGAGGGGTAAAGGTATTGGCTGGCCCTATATGGCCATCAAACTCTCCAGCAATGATGCGTGCTTGTCCTGCCCCCTTCCTCAAAGCAATCGCAGGAATCTGTTTATCCAAAATTGCCTGATAGCCTGGCTCAGTCATTTTGAGTTTTGCGGGCAGATTTACCCACAACTGCACCATCTCCAAAGTTCCGCCATTTTTGGCAAAGTCTTCAGAATGAAACTCTTCATGCAAGATGCCAGAGCCAGCAGTCATCCACTGCACATCACCGGGACCAATCACGCCACCCTGACCGGTGGAATCCTTGTGTGCAACTTCACCTTCATACACGATCGTGACCGTTTCAAAACCGCGATGAGGATGTGAGCCCACGCCTTTACGCTCAGTTGTTTGGGGGAACTCTGCTGGACCTGCGTAGTCCAATATCAAGAATGGACTCATTTGCTTGCCCAGATCTTGATAGAAGAACAGGGTGCGCACCGGGAAGCCATCACCTACCCAGTGACCTCGATCATTGCCTTGTATCCCAATGAGTTTTTTCATCATCCCCCCAATCGTCTCTATTGCCGATTCTTACTTCGTTTTTAGTATGCCAGCTATCTTCGCAATACGCTCACCATAGAGACGTGCGGTTTCTAGGTCGCCCGCATTCACTTCATCAGCACTTGCATCTGAAGGTGTCTGCATCATTGCGCCAGCAGATGAGCCTACATAATTCACATCATCACGCTTAGCTGCCTTGGAATTTGAAGGCATCAAACCAGTACCAACCCAGATGCCTGAATGCTGCATTGCTAGAGTGAAGAAGTAATGGAGGGTGGAATGCTTATCACCGTTCATGGTGGCAGAATTTGTGAAGCCACCAAATACTTTATCTTTCCACTGCTGTGAAAACCATTGCTTAGAACTGGCATCAGCAAATTTCTTGAACTGCCAGCTCACTGTACCCATATAGGTTGGCGAACCGAATACGATGGCATCAGCAGTGTTTAAGGTTTCCCACTGCGCATCAGTGATATTGCCTTCGGCATCAATTGCTACTAAGGTGCCATTAGCACCTTTAGCGAGCGCTTCAGCTTGTTTAACTGTGTGGCCATAACCACTGTGAAATACAACAGCTACTTTAGTCATGATCTTTCCTTTGAAAAATTGTTTTAACTTCTTTTAAAACCATTACCGCTTGTTCTAACTCTTTCTTGCTGAGCTTTCCGAAGGCTTTACTGAGATACTCAACATGCTCTGGAAATACTTTCTTAAATAACTTGTCGCCCGATTTTGAGAGGCCGATCTTGTAACTTCGACCATCCTCAATATTCATAAACTTTTCTATGAACCCTTTAGCTTCTAGGCGCTCAAGAACGCCTGTCATCGTGCCTTTGGAGACTAGCGTCTTCTCACCCAACTCCTTACAAGTCATCGGCGGCTGGTTACCCAAGGTCGCAACGATATCGAACTGAGTGGTGGTTAAACCCATCTCTTTGATATGCGCCGCAGAATGCACTTCAAATGCCTGATATGCCTGAACCAATTCCTTAACGAGCGATAGGTGATTCATTTAAAAACCTTAATTTAGTCTGTATACGTACTATTTTAGTACTAGTTAGTACTAATTGCAAGGCCTTACAAAATTAAAGGACATAAACCCTGCGGATTGGCTTCCGCCAGGTTTAAAAATCCCACTAAGAGTTTTGGGTTAAATCCACCCCAAGAGGAATTACTCGACCGTAACGCTCTTTGCGAGGTTGCGTGGCTTATCAACATCAGTACCCAGGGCACAGGCTGTGTGATAAGCCAAGAGTTGAAGCGGAACTACATGCAGAATTGGAGATAGATTACCGTAGTGCTCAGGCAAACGAATCACGTTAATACCCTCGCTACTAGTGATCTCGGTATCCAGGTCCGCAAAAACATAAAGCTTTCCACCGCGGGCTTTTACTTCCTGCATATTGGATTTGAGCTTTTCCAGCAAGTCATCTTTAGGGGCTACTGTAACCACTGGCATCTTTTCAGTAACCAAGGCGAGCGGTCCATGTTTTAACTCACCCGCTGGGTAGGCTTCAGCATGAATATATGAAATCTCTTTTAACTTAAGTGCGCCTTCAAGAGCAATCGGGTAGTGCATACCGCGCCCTAAGAATAAAGCGTTTTCACATTTAGCAAATGCAGTGCTCCAAGCCATAATCTGCGGCTCAAGCGCTAACACTGCATGCAAAGCTTTTGGCAAATGGCGCAAATCACGCAAGAGCTCTTTTTCTTGTTCAGGGCTCACCTTGCCCGCGCGCTTGGCCAATGAAACAGCCAACAGATAGAGCGCAACTAATTGAGTAGTGAAGGCTTTGGTAGAAGCCACGCCAATCTCGGTACCAGCCTTAGTTAAGAAATTCCAATTAGTTTCACGAACCATGGCACTAGACGCCACGTTACAAATCGCAAGAGTGTATTGATGCCCTAACGCTTGCGCATGACGTAATGCCGCTAAAGTATCGGCAGTCTCACCAGACTGAGAGACCACCACAATTAGTGTATTCGGATTAGGAACGGTTGTGCGATAGCGATATTCACTAGCAATCTCAACCTGGGTCGGGATGCCTGCTAAGTCCTCTAGCCAATATTTTGCTACACAGGCAGAGTAGTAGCTGGTGCCGCAAGCCAGGATCAAAATTTGATCAAACTTTTTCCACTGTTCAGGGTCAGCATTAAAGAGTTCTGGCCCAAAGCTAGCAATGTTGGCAAGCGTGTCACCAATTGCTCTGGGCTGCTCAAAAATCTCTTTTTGCATGTAATGCTGATAAGGCCCTAGATCAACTGAGTCAGCCTGAGCAGGCATGGGCTTTTGCTCTCGCTGCGTTGTCTTTCCCGCATGATCAATGATCTCAACTCCATCAGCCTTCAAAATGGCAACATCACCCTCTTCCAAATACATCATGGAGTGCGCTCGACCAGCAAGCGCTAACGCATCCGATGCGAGAAAGTTTTCATTTTTACCAAGAGCAACAACCAATGGGGAACCAGCACGCGCCCCAACCAAAACATCTGGACGATCTTGTGCAATCACGCCAATCGCATAAGCACCGTGAAGGCGCGGCAAAACCGAACGGACTGACGCAACCAAATCTGCTTGATTGCTAGCTACGTAAGCTTGATGAATCAAATGCGCAATGACTTCGGTATCAGTTTCTGAAGCAAATACATAACCCACAGACTTCAGCTCAGTGCGAAGTGATTCATAGTTTTCAATAATGCCGTTGTGAACAACCGCAATTAATCCACCAGAAATATGCGGATGTGCATTTTGCGTATCTGGCTTACCGTGAGTTGCCCAGCGAGTATGCGCAATTCCTAGTGTGCCATGAAAATCTTTACCCTGCTCCGCCAACTCAGAAACACGAGCAGTAGTGCGAGCACGTTCAATCAGATGCTTGGCATCATCACCATTGATTACCGCAAAGCCACAAGAATCATAGCCACGGTACTCAAGACGGCGCAAACCTTCAATCAACACTTCAACAATATTCTTACGCGAAGCTGCGCCAACGATTCCACACATTATTTTTTAGCCTTAGCGGGTTTTTTACTGGCTACTTTTCTTTCAACGACTTTCTTAGCTGCTGTTTTTTTTGCTTGCTTTACTGGGCGCTGCCACTGTAAAGAGATTTGCTTGGCCCTAGAGACAGTTAGCTGATTTGGGGGCGCATCTTTAGTCAGGGTGGTTCCCGCGCCTAAAGTCGCACCACGGCCAACGCGCACTGGGGCAACCAACTGAGTATCCGAACCAATAAAGACATCGTCCTCAATGATGGTTTGGTGCTTATTCACACCATCGTAGTTACAAGTAATCGTGCCTGCACCGATATTGACTCTAGAGCCCACAATGGAATCACCAACATAGGCCAGGTGATTGGCTTTGCTATTGGCGGCAATCTTGCTGTTCTTCACTTCGACAAAGTTGCCAATATGTACATCATTAGATAATTCTGCGCCAGGTCGTAAACGTGCGTATGGCCCAATTAGTGAATTTGCCCCAACCTGAGCTCCGTCGATATGGCTGTATGGGTGAATGGTGACATTCTTAGCAATCACGCTATTGCGAATAATGCAGTACGGACCCACTTTTGTGCCTGCAGCTAAAGTAACGCAACCTTCAAATACACAACCCACATCAATAAAGACATCAGTACCGCACTCCAGAGTTCCGCGGATATCGATGCGCGCTGGATCAGCCAAAGAAACGCCGGCATCCATTAAGGCATTCGCTTGATTAAGTTGATGCACTCGCTCCAACGAAGCCAACTGATCGCGACTATTAACACCAACGGTCTCATATTCGGCATCTGCTTGTGCAGTGCGAATAGGTACGCCATCTTTCACTGCCATTGCAATCACATCAGTTAAATAATATTCACCCTGGGCATTGCTGGCACGCAAAGACTTCAACCACTTCTTAAGTGAGTTAGTTGGCAGCACCATGATGCCGGTATTGATTTCTTGAATACGCTTTTGCTCAGGCGAAGCATCTTTTTCTTCAACAATCTCTTTTACCGACCCATCAATGTCGCGCACGATACGACCATAGCCTTTTGGATTGTTGAGGTTTTGAGTTAGAAGCGCTAACGCAGAATCTTTACCACGCACACCATCAGCCAATTTAGCCAATTTAGAGAGCGTTTTCTTACTTGTCAGGGGCACATCACCATAGAGAACCAAAGTAGGTTCATTCACATCTAGCTTAGGCAAGGCTTGCAATAAAGCGTGGCCCGTTCCTTTTTGCTCGGCCTGCAATGCGGTGCCCACTTTGCCAAATCGAGAATCTTGTTCGCTGGCAACCTGAAGAAATTGCTTTACATCAGCCGCGCCATGCCCAACTACGACTATAGGTCCAGTTTTAGCACCCTTACCTTGTAGCTCTAGGGCTGTATTGAGAACGTGCTGGAGCAGTGGCTTCCCGGCCAAGGTTTGAAGAACCTTGGGTAAGGCGGACTTCATCCGCTTTCCCTGCCCAGCAGCCAAAATAACGATGTTCATAAGGAGGGATTATAAGACCCCTGAATAAGCGTTCCACAGGCAATTTCATCAATTTCTGTCTCATCAATTGCCTTATCGCCAGCAGATCTTGCGGCAATACCTGACAGTTCTGTAGAAATCTCAAGATTCTTAAAATCAAAGGCCTCACTATCCATTAAATGGGACGGCACGATGTGGTGCATTGAGCGAAAGAGATTCTCAACGCGCCCTGGGTGCTTTTTCTCCCACTCACGCAACATCTCTTTCATAGCGCCACGCTGCAAATTTGGCTGACTACCGCACAGATTGCACGGAATAATCGGGAAGTTCATATCCACCGCATATCGTTCAAGCAACTTTTCAGGAACGTATGCGAGAGGACGAATCACAATATGCTTACCGTCATCAGATCGCAACTTTGGTGGCATGCCTTTGAGCTTGCCGGCAAAGAACATATTTAGCATCAGCGTTTCTAAGATGTCATCACGGTGGTGGCCCAAGGCAATCTTGGTTGCACCCAGCTCGTCTGCCACGCGATATAAAATTCCACGACGTAATCGAGAGCAAAGGCCACAGGTAGTTTTACCTTCTGGAATTACACGCTTAACAATGCTATAGGTATCTTGGTTTTCAATGTGGTACTGAACACCTAAAGCCTTTAAATAGTTCGGCAAAATTTCTGCCGGAAATCCTGGTTGCTTCTGATCTAAATTAACCGCAACGATTTCAAAATCAATCGGGGCGCGCTCGCGTAACTTCAAAAGAATATCAAGCATGGCGTAACTATCTTTACCGCCTGACAAGCAAACCATCACCTTGTCACCATCTTCGATCATGCCAAAGTCACCAATCGCTTGACCCACTAAACGACATAGCTTTTTCTCTAGCTTATTTTCTTCGAAAACGACTTTGCGGACATCACTCATGGCAACTGAATTCTTTTCTGAATTTTCTTTAAGCCTGCTTCATCCGAAATACCTCAACACCAACGGAGTGACAATCTGGATAAACATCTGGCTTTGCCGTACTAACACGAGCAGCAATGACCTTGGGATGCAAGAGCATCGCGGCAACGATGTCATCGCAGAAGGTTTCTTGTAAATGAATATGACCCTGGGAAGACCGCGCCTTAATGGTCTCACGCATAAAGTCATAATCAACCACTTCTTCCAATAAATCCTGAGAAGGGGTGTTCATATTCAGTGGAATATAGAGATCTACATTGAGAATAACGCGCTGCTCAGCCTTTTTCTCAAAATCATGAACGCCAATATTGATATAGATTTCATAGTCACGCAGAAATAAGCGGCGGCAATCAGCAAGTGCTGGATGAGAAAGAATGGCATGCATAAATTTGTATTAGCTCTTTTTAACTTTTGATTCTGTATTAAATTCTTAACTTGTCTTAAACATCACATCGCGTGATGATGGTAAAAGATGCTGTCCGCCATCTACATATAAGGTGGTGCCTGTAATTGCATTCGAGCTTGCCAAAAATACTGCTGCTTTTGCAATATCGCTTGGTGTTGATGACTTACCCAAGGGCGTCATTTGATGCGCCTTGGTAAAACCGGATTCAGTTTGATCGCCCGAAGTCAGCGTAATGCCAGGAGCCAAACCAATCACTCTCAAGTGCGGAGCAAAATCCACAGCAAGTACGTCAATCGAAGTGAGCAGTGCAGCCTTAGATAATGTGTAAGACAAATAATCTGGATTGAGATTAATTAATTTTTGATCGAGCAGCTGGATCACCGAAGGGATAGATAAATCACTCTCGTCTGCTTTCTTTGTCTGACTCTTTTGATACTCAAACATCAACTGAGAAAGTAATATGGGTGCGGCTAAATTCACCTGCATATGGTCTCGCAAACTTTTACCACTCAAGGGCGCCCCAGAATTAGCGCGATCGTATTCAAAGATCGAAGCGCTATTAACTAGACATTGCAAATTACTGAACTCAGCTACAACTGCGGTAAACAGAGAAGTAATTTCTAGTTCGCTAGCGAGGTCAGCCTTAAATGCCACGGCCTTACGCCCCAGCTTCTGAATCTCAGCTACAGTGACTTGAGCATCGGATTCAGAGCGGCCATAGTGAACTGCCACATCCCAGCCCTGACGAGCAAATTCCAAGGCAATTTCACGACCAAGGCGCTTGGCAGCGCCGGTCACTAAAACCGCTTTATTTTGCTGAGGTGATGGGTTTGAACTCAAGTTCACTTAAATTCTCTTAGACTAGCGAGCTATGGATATTACCTTGACCAGCCTTGAAAAGGCTCATACCGAGCTTCTTAGCCAAAAAATAATGGCTGAAATCGCCTCCAAAGGCGGCTGGATACCCTTTTCAAGGTATATGGAAATGGCCCTCTATGAACCTGGAATGGGCTATTACAGTGCTGGAGCTCATAAATTAGGTGCTGGCGGTGATTTCACGACCGCACCTGAGCTCTCCTCCTTATTTGGTGCAGCTATTGTGGAAACGCTTCTACCCATTCTTGAGGGACTTCAGGCTCAAGGGCTCCCCACCCAGATTCTGGAGTTTGGTGCCGGCACCGGCAAGTTAGCCGAATCCATTCTCACCCGACTGCACGATCTGGGATTTTCCTTAGATCGCTACGACATTATCGAGATCTCGCCAGACCTAGCTCAAAGACAAGAAGATCGCCTCCAGCAACTTACGGGGAAGCTAGCCTTACCTACTCAATGCAATTGGTTAAGTTCTTTACCCAGCAAGTTCAAAGGTGTTGTCCTGGCCAATGAGGTAATTGATGCGATTCCTTGTGACGCCATCATTTCTCAAAATGGCTTTTGGTATCAACAAGGGGTCGCTGTAATTGACGGTAAGCTTGCTTGGTCGACAGGAAAGCCCGTTGAGCAGTCTCTACTTCCAGAGGCCCTGCTAACTGGAAACTTTTCTGAAGGCTACGTTACAGAATTACATGTGCCTGCAAATGCCTGGATGCACCATGTAGCCAAGCATCTCGATACCGGACTCTTCCTCACATTTGATTATGGATTTCCGGAGAGCGAGTACTACCACGCGCAACGCCTTGAAGGTACACTCATGGCGCATCATCGCCATCATGCCATTCAAGATCCATTTCATCTCCCGGGGCTTTGTGATTTAACAACCCATGTGGAATGGTCACAGATTGCACGCAGTGCACTCGAAGAAGGGGTGGATGATGTCTATCTCAGCAATCAAGCAAGCTACTTACTTGATGCGGGTATTGGAGATATTGCATTAGAGATTGGCAACCCCAGCAACCCGGAAACTTTCTTACCCATTTCGAACTCACTGCAAAAAATATTGTCCGAAGCGGAGATGGGCGAGCTCTTTAAGGTCTTTGCATTCTCAAAGAAACTATCTGACGTATTGCCAAACCACGTCTTAGAAGACTTACCAGGCTTTCGAGGCAGAAATCGACTGTAAGCTTTTAGATGGCTACGGCCATAGTAATAGCTACGAGTCTAGCAGCATCTACTGCACTACGAATTCTTTCACCGTTAGATCGCTCCTCTGCCGGAACACCTTCGATAATTTCGGCCGTGTTGAGCGATTGAGAATTTTGCATTGCCGAAATTAAAGCGCTGACATTCAAGCCAATATGATTTGCCAAACCTAACAAAGCATTTCCACGGTCAGGCTTACGCCAAACGTCTGCACGATTAAACCAAGCCAATATATCTGCAGGCTGATAGTTAGCGCCTACATCGTTAACCGATTTCTCGATGAGTGCATTGAGCTCACTAAATAATTCACTGAAATCACGGACTTCATTTGGCATCTTGACGCACTCTGCCCATGAACGAATTTCTCTAGCAGGCAAATGCATGAGTGTCACAGCGCAGCGATCTTCTAGGCGATTATCTGCTGCATGCAAATGTGCAATGAGCTGATCGCGGAATTCTTCTTGAGCCAAAGAAGATGTCAATGATGCCGGCAGTAATACCTTAGCTGCATCAGAATCGAGCAAGACCTGAAACATTCGCATGGGCTTGCTGGCAGTAAAACCTCTAGCCAACTCTTGCCAAATTCTCTCAGCTGAGAGCGCTGATAATTCATTCGATTGAACAATGGCCTGCAAAGCAGCCATGCTTTCTGGCGCTACCGCGAACTCCGGGAAGCGTGCTGCAAAACGGGCAATGCGCAATAAGCGTAAAGGATCCTCTGCAAACGCATCGGACACGTGTCGAAATATCCTGGCTGCTAAATCTTGCTGACCGTTATAGGGATCCAAAATAGGCCCCACCCATTCTCCATCAGCGCTCACCTCTTGGGCCATTGCATTGATGGTCAAATCGCGACGCTCTAAGTCCTGCTCTAGCGTGACAGTCGGGTCAGCGTAAAACATAAAGCCTTTATATCCCTTGCCGGTTTTACGCTCAGTTCGAGCTAAGGCATATTCAGCTTGAGTCTCTGGATGCAAGAACACTGGAAAATCTTTACCCACTGGACGATATCCCTGGGCAATCATCTCTTCTACACTTGAACCAACCACTACATAATCAATGTCGTGCACTGGCAAACCCATCAGGGTGTCCCGAATGGCGCCACCAACAGCGTAGATCTTCATGGGCTTATTTCATGCCTTCTAGGGTGCGACGACTAATACCAAATACTTTAGTCAGGGCATCTTCGCCATTCAGCGGCAAGATGTTTGGCACCTGCATTGAAGCAATATTGTCCCGCGACATTAAAGTCGGAACTGGCAGGTACTCAAAAGCCAAGGCCTGAAGGTAACCAACAAAAGTAGGTACAGGAATAATGACGCATTTTGTGTTGGCCTTATGCGCAGCAAATTCCACAATTTCTTTCATGGTGTAAACAGTAGGACCCACCAAATCATAAGATTGATGAATGGCCGATGGCATTTTCAGAGACTTGGTAAATGCACTGGCCACATCATCTACGCTCACTGGCTGAAACTGCGCTCCAGAGTTTGCCAGAGGCATTGCTGGAAATAATTTCGTTAATTTGGAAAACAAATTAATAAATTGATCTTGAGCGCCAAAAATCACTGAAGGCCTAAAAATAGTCCAATCGAGGTTGCTGGCTTTGACTGCAGCCTCGCCATCACCTTTACTACGCTGATACATCGATGGACCATTTGAGTCTGCACCCAATGCACTCATATGCAGGTAACGCTTAAGACCATGCAACTGCATAGCAGTCATGATATTTTTTGGGAGCTCCACGTGAGCCGCTTTAAACACTTTGCCATAAGGCTGAGCAGGCTTGTCATGTAACACGCCAACTAAATTAATGACTACGCCACCAGGCTTGATTCGCGAACAAAGCTCTTGCAAAGAATCAAACTCGTGTACATCAGCATCCTCTAAGTGTACTTTCGGTAGCATGCGCAATTCACGTGCAGATGCTAAGTGCCTAGTAGGCAGTAGAACGGAGTAGCCTTCTGCTTGCAACTGGGCAGCCAAAACTCTGCCTACAAAACCGTTACCGCCAATTAGCAGAATGTCATATTTCATAAAATTCCAATGTAGTTGAAATACTAAGGTAACTCAGATGCGTTTGCTGCTTTAGGAGCAATCACACCTAAACGCTGCTTTAAAGACTGTGTCTGCCCATGCATCACTGATGAATAATACGTTGCATTAGCCAAAACGTTTTTTACATAAGTTCGTGTTTCATTGAACGGAATTGTTTCTGCAAAGATCGCGCCCTCAGTAGGGCTGGTGAGCTTTTCCCGCCAAGTTTTAGAGCGTGACGGGCCTGCGTTATAAGCCGCAGATGCCAGGACCCAAGAGCCATCTAGATCCACTAAGACCATATTTAAGTAATTACTGCCCAGTGTGAGATTGGTATTGGTATCAGCGAGCTTGTCATTGGTGTACGAGGTCATGCCAATTTTCTTGGCGACATACTTCGCCGTGTTTGGCATCACTTGCATCAAGCCTGAAGCACCCACTGAAGAGGAGGCATTCATGATGAAGCGTGACTCCTGACGAATCAACCCATATGCCCAAGCCAAGTTCAAATCAATTTGCTTAGCAATTGGCGATAGTTCATCACGATAAGGTGTTGGGTAGCGCAAGCTAAAGTCATGCTCTTGCTTAGTACGATCTGCCGTATTCACAACGCGGTCGTATAAACCGATCCGCTTGGCGTATTCAGCAGCTGCAAGCAACTGCTTATCACTCATATTGCGCAACTCCCAATTCCAGTCACGGTTGCCTTCAAAACGTAAGTTCATCGCATAGAAGCGCTCACCCCTAATAAAGCCTATACGTTGAGACATGGCTTCGATTTCTGCATCACTCACTTTGGTGCGGGCAGGTGCATGATTGGATTTACCTAAATCTTCGCGAGCAAGCTGTCCATAAAAGTTATATTGGTCAGCAACGAGTTCGAGGTTCTCGCGCGCTTTTTCATTTTGACCATCCATTTTTAATGCGCGTGCATACCAATAAGTCCAAGCGGGATCTTTACTGCGTACCGCTGGGTTCATGCCTTCAATGGCATTCTTTACCAAGGTCCAATCCTTGGCGCGCAAGCCTGCACGCACTTTCCACTCCTGACCCTCAGTAGAAAGAAGTTCGTTGTAGCCCAGGTCTTGCTGAAGACGATAGGCATCATCTGCATTGGGATCTAATTTCTTTGCGAGGAACTGTCCAATCACACCCCAAGCTACCGCCTGATTCTCCTTACTGTAGCGAGATGCATTTTGGGAAAAGTCTCTAAATGCCTTTGCAGGGTCTGCTTTAGCAGCCTTCACAATATCGGCAATAGGATCTTCGCCACCCAAGCGACGTGACATGGCGTCAAAACTCATCTCGCTAGCAGCGCGACCAATCGCTTTTGCTTCGCTCGGTGTCATACCACCAGCACCAACCAAAATAGGCACCAATTCTTGGCAAGCCTGACCGAAATAACGTGGATCCAATAATATTGCGCGTGCATCAATCGCCACTTTGGTTGGGTTCTCACCTTGAGCTAATTTTGACTGCAGTGAATAGCACTTCACCTGAGTGTCGTCATCCAAAAAAAACTTAGGGTACTCAGCATCAAAACGCGACCAATCTTTTCGCTTACCCAAAACGAGTAGCCAGTCATTGCGCATCCGATCGGCCAAAGCCGTATCTTGATATTGATTTAGAAAAGCCGCTACCTGAGCATCAGCGTTACTATCCGCACGAGCAACACCAGCGCTATCAAATAACTGGGGCTTAATACGGAAATAGGTTACATAGTCCTCATATGGGTAATTAGAGAGGCTAGCCGCTAATGTTTGTGCGCGAGCCACATCATTTCTCTTGGCTGCTTCACGCAATTCAATAAAAGTGCGATCGCCCTGCGTAATCTCAAAGGCTGAAACCCTAGTTTCTTTAGCAGGAATGGTTTTCTTGGCTTTTTCCGCAAAAATGCTGGGCGCAGAAACTGCAAGGGCTAGAAATAGAATCCCGCCTGCGGTTTTTTGCCAGCCACCAAGAATACAAAACTTCTTTTTCACCGTCTTACCTTATCGATTTACTATATCTCTTAATTTTCGCCTGATAATGGTCTATATGCACGGCAATTCTCCAAAATCGCTACGGCAAGACTTGCTAGCCCAAAGGAAACAGTTTGCGGCCAGCACAGGCTATTCCATCACTCAAGAAGCCATTTTGGCTGGGCTGGTTAGTTTTCTGGCTGACCATGACGCTCAAGTTCAATCCATTGCCTTGTATTGCCCTATACAAGATGAGCTTGATTTGCGACCTACACTATTAGCGTGGGTTGAGAGTAAGGCAGATAAAACGCTGGCCCTCCCCTTTGCGCGTCCCGATAAACATTTGGATTTTTATGCCTGGCAAGCTGGCGACCTACTCATTCCTAGTCGCCATGGTGTGCCTGAGCCGGATCCCAATAATCCTCGCAGGCCTCAAGTTACTCCAGACTGCATCTTGATTCCCTGTGTAGGCTGGTCAGAATCCAGGGTAGGCGATAAAACACATTATTGGCGGCTTGGGTATGGAGGCGGCTACTTTGATCGCACCTTGGCCCAGCTGCGTAAAGCCAAACCAAACCTACTATGCGTAGGTATTGGCTTTGATTGGCAAAAATTAGATGACTCTCAGTGGCAGGCTCAAACGCATGACGAGCCTTTAGATGCTCTACTCACTGAGTCGGGCTTAGTAATTACTTATTGAGACTGAGATTGTCTGCAATCGCTAGAACAGCATCCGCCTGATTGAGCGAATAAAAATGTAGCCCAGGTGCGCCAGCCACTAAAAGCTGATCGCAAAGATCGGTAACTACTTCTTCACCAAATGCACGAATCGAAGCAGTGTCATCGCCATAAGACTGCAAACGCAAACGAATCCAACGCGGAATCTCCGCACCACAGGCATCAGAGAAACGCAGCAGCTGAGTGCTATTAGTGATTGGCATGATTCCGGCAATGACTGGTTGCGTAACGCCTAGGTCATAGGCCTCATCAACAAAGCGGAAATAGGCATCACTATTATAAAAATACTGCGTTACTGCTGAATTGGCTCCAGCCTTCATCTTCTGCACAAAGAAATCAACATCCGTTGCAGGCGACTTGGCCTGCGGATGGCATTCTGGATAAGCTGCTACATCAATATGAAACCAATCACCAGTTTCTGCACGAATAAATTCGACCAATTCGTTAGCGTGATGAAACTCACCATACTGACCCATGCCAGATGGTAAGTCGCCACGTAAAGCTACGATACGCTTAACACCTAAGGCTTGATATTGCTTCAACATTTCGCGCACACTTTCACGCGAGCTACCAACACAAGATAAGTGTGGAGCAACCACAGCACCTGCAGCATGAATATCACTCACGACTTTTAATGTGCCAGATTGAGTAGAGCCACCAGCACCAAAGGTCACAGAATAAAAAGCGGGCTTGAGCGTTTCACTAAAACGCTCGCGCACGAGATGCAGCTTGCCCTCACCTTCAGGTGTTTTTGGAGGGAAGAATTCAACGCTTAATTCCATGATCTTGGGCCTGTATCTGTATCTCTATCTCTCTATTGAACAATATCTAGCAAGGGGCAAATTAATAACGATAGTGGTCAGCCTTATAAGGGCCTTCCTTCGTTACGCCAATGTAAGAAGCTTGCTGATCTGACAATACAGTTAACTGTGCATTCAATGTCTTGAGCTGCAAACGGGCAACCTTCTCATCTAAATGCTTAGGTAATGTGTAAACACCAACTGGGTATTTATCTGTACCAACTGCATTCCACAATTCCATCTGCGCAATCACTTGGTTCGCAAATGAAGAACTCATGACATAAGATGGGTGACCTGTACCGCAACCGAGGTTAACCAAACGACCTTTAGCCAAGATGATGATGCGCTTCTCAGGATTGCCATTCGCTGCCGGGAAAATCACGTGATCTACCTGTGGCTTAATTTCTTCCCACTTGTACTTCTCGATACCAGCAACATCAATCTCGTTATCGAAGTGGCCGATGTTACAAACAATGGCTTGATTCTTCATCTTCGCCATGTGGTCATGTGTAATTACATGGTAGTTACCCGTTGCTGAAACAAAGATGTCTGCCTTATCTGAAGCGTAATCCATTGTGACAACACGGTAGCCTTCCATCGCTGCTTGCAATGCGCAGATTGGATCTACTTCAGTAACCCAAACTTGGGCTGACAAGGCGCGCAAGGCTTGAGCTGAACCCTTACCTACGTCTCCATAACCACAAACCACTGCAACCTTACCGGCAACCATCACATCGGTAGCACGCTTGATTGCATCAACTAAAGATTCGCGGCAACCGTAGAGGTTGTCGAACTTGCTCTTCGTAACAGAATCGTTCACGTTAATTGCTGGGAACTTCAAATCGCCTTTAGCGAACATCTGATAGAGACGATGTACACCAGTAGTAGTTTCTTCAGTAACGCCTTTGACTTTTTCTAAACGTGTGGAATACCAAGTTGGGTCTTGCGCCAATTTCTTTTTAATGGCTGCAAACAAAATGGTTTCTTCTTCGCTAGTTGGGCGATTCAAGCAAGCTTGATCTTTCTCGGCGCGTGCACCGAGATGCAACAACAAAGTCGCATCGCCACCGTCATCCAAAATCATATTGGTGAAGCCATCATCGGCCCACTCAAAAATACGGTGGGTGTAATCCCAGTATTGCTCAAGAGTTTCGCCCTTGATTGCAAATACTGGTGTGCCATTGGCAGCAATTGCCGCAGCAGCATGATCTTGTGTAGAAAAAATATTGCAAGAGGCCCACTGCACTTCAGCACCGAGAGCTTCGAGCGTCTCGATCAACACTGCAGTTTGAATGGTCATGTGTAATGAACCAGTGATGCGTGCACCACGTAATGGCTGCTGTGATGCGAATTCGTCGCGAATCGCGATCAAGCCTGGCATTTCTGTTTCAGCAATGGCGATTTCTTTACGGCCAAAATCAGCCAAAGAAATATCTGCAATAGCGCAACGGGTTGCTACAAAATTATTTAAATCGGAAACGGTACTCATGAATGCTCCAGCTAAATACGATCCAATGCTGGAGTAGAAACTCGCTAGCCATTGAATCATGGGTTAGCGAGCGCAGTTGCAATTAGCAAACTCTAGAGTTACCTAAGAGCTCACTCCCTTCAAGCCTGGGGAAACACTGGTTCTCAGCATTCCTTGCAACGCTCCTTGAAGGTATGGCCAAATTGTAATCAATTTCGCCATATTTCGCCTCAATACAACAACATACTGCAAATTTACTGCCTAAAAAGCAGATTACAAGCCAGCAGCCGCGCGTAACGCAGGCGCCTTATCGCACTGTTCCCAAGTAAATTCTGGCTCTTCACGACCAAAGTGGCCGTAAGCAGCAGTTTTGCGATAAATCGGACGCAAGAGGTTCAACATCTTGACGATGCCTTTTGGACGCAAGTCAAAGTGCTCAGATACCAGTTGCGCAATCTTCTCGTCAGAGATCTTGCCAGTGCCGAAAGTGCTCACCATCACTGAAGTTGGCTTAGCTACACCAATCGCGTAGGAGATCTGAATCAAGCACTTGCTTGCCAGTCCTGCTGCAACTACGTTCTTGGCTACATAACGACCAGCATAAGCAGCAGAACGGTCAACCTTGGATGGATCCTTACCAGAGAACGCGCCACCACCGTGAGGGGCTGCACCGCCGTAGGTGTCCACAATGATCTTGCGACCTGTTAGACCGCAATCACCTTGCGGGCCGCCGATAACAAATCGACCTGTTGGGTTCACTAAGAAGTTAATCGCACCTTTAATCAAATGCTTTGGCAATACAGGTTTGATGATTTCCTCGATCACTGCTTCGCGCAATTTCTCAAGAGAAATTTCTTCATCATGTTGTGTAGAGAGAACCACGGTATCGATTGAGTCAGGCTTGCCATCCACGTAGCGCAAGGTTACTTGGGACTTCGCATCTGGGCGTAACCAATTCAAACGACCATCACGGCGCAGTTGAGACTGACGCTCAACCAAGCGGTGTGACAAATGGATTGGTAAAGGCATAAGCTCTGCAGTTTCGTCACAGGCGTAACCAAACATCAAACCTTGGTCGCCAGCACCTTGATCCAAGCCGTCGTCATGCGCCTTATCAACACCTTGAGCAATATCCGGGCTCTGCTTGTCATAGGCAACCAAAACCGCACAACCTTTGTAATCAATACCGTAGTCAGTATTGTCATAACCAATTTCACGCAAAGTATTGCGGGCTACTTGGATGTAATCCACATTCGCATTTGTAGTAATCTCACCGGCCAATACCACTAGCCCGGTATTACACAAAGTCTCTGCAGCAACGCGCGCAGTTGGGTCTTGAGCCAGGATTGAATCCAAGATGGCATCAGAGATTTGGTCTGCTACTTTATCGGGGTGACCTTCAGAAACAGATTCTGAGGTAAAGAAGTAATCATTTGCCATTGCATATAAATTAACACGATCTAAGGGACAACTCGACGTGCCAGGAACTTCAACGGCGACGCTTTAGCAGAATTTATGAATCGCCCTGCAAGTTGCCTTAACTCAGCGATGATGCAATTCTATCCGAAAAATGCCTTATTTATCAAGCACGGTTGGAAATTTGGCCCTAGCGCCAGCATTGAATATCATTAGAGGGTGCGCAAAGTCCTTCTTAAACTAATCCTCGCTGCAATAGCGGTATTGCCCTTATTCCTAGTTCAGGTGATTGGGGCTGCCTTAGGGATGCTGGCCTATGTAGGATCTAAGCAATATCGATCACTCTTCCGCCCTCAATACGAGGCGGTTGTGAAAAGCCATCATTTACCCCTGCAAATCTGGCGTGCAGCAGTTGCTTCAGGACAACTTTTTTCAGACAGCTTGTGGATTTGGCGCAATCCAGCAAAGGCCCTCAAGCTAGTCGAAGTCCAGGACTGGGATTTGGTGAAAGCGGCCATTAACGAAGGTCATGGCTTAGTTATGCTCACGCCTCACCTCGGTGGCTTTGAAATCATTCCTCGAGTCTTAGCTCAGCACTTCCCTGCCACAATCCTTTATCGCCCATCACGCCAAGAATGGCTTAACGAAGTGGTGGAAGAAGGTCGCACCTATCCCAATATGCATTTCGTACCAACCAACCTGAATGGCGTTCGTCAAATGACACGAGCACTCACTCGCGGTGAGGCTATAGGCATTCTTCCAGATCAAGTGCCTAGCGGTGGTGAGGGTGTATGGGTACCATTCTTTGGGCGCCCCGCTTATACAACTCCACTGCCAGCACGCTTAGCTAATCGCAACAACTCACCTGTTGTGATGTTTACTGCCAAACGCAAAGGGCTCGGTAAAGGCTGGCTTATGCAAGCCAAGAGATTAGAGCCGCTATCCGAAGATTCCGCCCTAGCAGCAGCCGAACTCAATGTTGCAATTGAAAATGCAATTCTGGTTGCGCCCAATCAATTCATCTGGGCTTACAACCGCTACAAACATCCCAGCGGAGCAGAATTACCACCAAGCAATTAGTTAATAAATTGATGATTTATTCAACATGACCTGGTTACAAAACGTTTTCAATTTTCTGGCGCTGAGCTTACTGCGCCTATTTGCATTTCTGCCTTACACCCTGACGATTTACATAGGCTATGGTCTTGGCTGGTTAGCAGCGCACATACCTAATGAACGCGCCAAGGTAGTTAAAACCAACTTACGCCTGTGCTTTCCCAGTCTGAGCGAAGACGAAATTGATGCGCTTGCTTTAGAGCACTGGAAATTATTTGGGCGCAGCGTGATGGAGAGAAGTCGTATTTGGCTCGGTAGCGGCAAGCAGATTACTGACATCGTCACCATCAACTCTGCGATTACGCTGGGTGATCGCAAGCCACGGCTCTTAATCAACCCTCACTTTGTTGGGCTTGAGGGCGGCTTCATGGCACTATCGGTTTTAGCAAGTCAGCATGACTGGCCACGTGGCGCAGGGCTCTACCAAAATATGAAGAATCCATTCTTTAATCAAAAGATGATTGAATGGAGAAATCGATTCGGCGGAAAATCGATTGAGAGGCAAAGTCGCTTACGTGATTTGATTCGTGAAATTCAAACAGGTAACTTTATTTTTATTGCGCCTGATATTGATCTCGGTCCACGTGACTCCGTTTTCGTACCCTTCTTTGGCATTCAAACCAATACGATCACTTCGGTCTCACGCTTAGCTAGACTCAGTGGCGCAGAAGTCTGCCTCATGACCACCACATTAAATCCCGATCGCATGGGGTACACCTGCAATATCAGCGCACCACTCCCCAATTTTCCAACAGATGATGTTGAAGCGGATACTGCGCGATTGAACAAATACATCGAAGACCTTGTTCGAGAAAGGCCGGCGGAGTACTATTGGGTACATAAACGCTTTAAACATCGGCCACCTGGCGAGCCAAGTCTTTACAAATAATTGGGATTCTTTTGAGTACGAATTTAAACAAGCCTGCACGCACATTACGCTTCACCAAAATGCATGGTGCTGGCAATGATTTCATTGTGCTTAACGGTATTGATCAAGACCTCAGCGATATCACTCGCCAGCAATGGCAAAAATTAGCCCATCGCCAATTTGGCATTGGTGCCGATCAAATTCTGCTCGTTGAAAAAGCCACGCGTCCGGATGCAGATTTTCGTTATCGCATTTTCAATGCGGATGGTGGCGAAGTTGAGCAATGCGGCAACGGTTCACGTTGCTTTGTTCGCTTTGTGCTCGACCAAGGTCTTTCTACAAAGAACCCATTGCGCGTGGAAGTAGCGCATACCGTTCTCACCTTGAGATCTCATGATGATGGCCAGGTGGAAGTGGATATGGGCGCGCCGATTTTTGAGCATAGCGAAATTCCTTTTAATGCAAGCGGCCTAGCAAGTAAGCAAGAGTTTCATGAAATGCTCTACGCGCTGCCTATTGCTACGCCTGCTACCCACGACAGCTGGATCGGTGTCTTGTCGATGGGTAACCCCCATGCAGTGCAAGTAGTGGGTGATGTTGATAGCGCACCCGTTCTCGAAGAAGGTACATCAATCGAAAAGGATGCGGTATTTCCGAAAAGAGTCAATGCGGGTTACATGCAAATTCTGAATCGCCATGAAATCAAGTTGCGCGTCTTTGAGCGTGGTGCCGGCGAGACTTTGGCTTGCGGCACAGGTGCATGTGCCGCAGTTGTCTCCGGCATTCGCCGTGGCTTACTCGACTCCCCGGTGAAGGTGCATACCCGTGGTGGAGATTTACAAATTGCCTGGGGCGGCATGATCAATGAAGTGGCTCAGAGCGTCATCATGACAGGCCCAGCCATTACCGTATTCGAAGGTGAAACAAAGATCTAAAGAGCGGAAATCCAGCAACTACCGCTACCACTACTACTCTTTAGATTAAATCCCGTACTTCTCACGATAGGATTTCACCGCTGGCAGGTAGCTTGTTAACTCCGAACTGCTTGAGGCAGTTAAGAAAGCCATCAAGTCGGCTAGGTTCGCAATTGCTACAACTGGCAATCCAAATTCTTGTTCCACTGCTTGCACCGCAGACTTGTCGCCAATCTCTGTAGCGGTCCCCGACTTTTCCATGCGATCCAAAGCAATCAATACTGCTGCTGGCTCAGCACCTGCATCCCGAATGAGTTTCACAGACTCGCGTACAGACGTCCCAGCAGAAATTACGTCATCAATGATGACCACTCTGCCCTTTACTGGGGCACCTACCAATGAACCGCCCTCACCATGATCTTTGGCTTCTTTGCGGTTGTAGGCATAAGGCACATTACGTCCAGCATCGACCAAAGCAATTGCAGTGGCAGCAGCCAAAGTAATACCTTTATAGGCTGGCCCATAAAGCATGTCGTATTGCAGACCAGATTCTTGCAAGGCTTTAGCGTAATAATGGCCAAGCGCACTAAGGCGGGCACCATCATTAAATCCACCCGCATTAAAGAAATAAGGGGAAAGTCGCCCCGCTTTAGTTTTAAACTCCCCAAACGACAAAACATTTGCCTCTAAGGCAAATTGAATAAAGTTATCTTGATTAGAATTTTTTGAGCTCATAGGCCTATATGTTACGCATCATTTCTGCCAACCTCAACGGTATCCGCTCTGCAGTCAAAAAAGGCTTTCTGCCTTGGCTTGTGAAGCAAAAAGCGGACTTTATCTGCATGCAGGAGCTCAAAGCTCAACAAGACGACTTAGAAGATGCCATTCTCAATCCAGATGGTCTACACGGCTTCTTTCATCATGCCGAGAAAAAGGGCTATAGCGGTTGTGGCATCTACACCCCGCATAAGCCCGACGAAGTGCTCTATGGCTATGGCAACGAAGAATTTGATGCTGAGGGACGCTACGTAGAGGCCCGGTTCAAAAAGCTGTCAGTAATCTCGGTGTATATGCCCTCAGGCTCTAGCTCTCCGGAAAGACAGGAAGCTAAATATCGTTATCTAGACTCTTTCTTGCCACACCTAGTTGAACTCAAGAAGTCAGGGCGTGAGATTGTCCTGTGTGGCGACGTCAATATTGCCCACAATGAGATTGACCTCAAAAACTGGAAAGGCAATCTCAAGAACTCGGGATTTTTGCCTGAAGAGAGAGCTTGGCTAACAAACCTGTTTGGCAAAGTCGGTTACGTAGATGTCTATAGAAAACTAGAGCCTGAAGCCACTGATACCTGCTACACCTGGTGGAGTAACCGCGGTCAAGCGTATGCAAAGAACGTAGGCTGGCGCATCGACTATCACATCACCACCCCAGGAATTGCGGCAAGCGCTAAGGATACTGCCGTTTATAAAGATGAGCGCTTCTCAGATCACGCTCCACTCACAGTGGACTACGACTGGTCTATTTAGCGACCTGTGAATCGTGCCGTTTAAATTCGACCACTTTGAAGTGAATGGTGAGCCAAATCAGAATTAATACCGGCGCACCAATAATCGCAGTACTAATAAAAAAGTTTGAGTAGCCAAAGTTATTTACAAAGACGCCCGAGAATCCAGCCAACCACTTTGGCAATAAGAGCATCATCGAACTAAACAATGCGTACTGGGTTGCAGAGTACTGAATATTTGTCAGCGCTGAGAGAAACGCAATAAAGGCGGCCGAAGCAATTCCGGAACTCAGGTTATCGGCAGAAATTACCCAGATCAAGCCATGCAAATCATGGCCCTGCGTCGCAAGCCAAGCAAATAATAAATTGCTGACGGCCGATAAGATTGCACCCAAGAATAAAATTCGCATCACACCAAAGCGCAATGTGAGAACACCGCCAAGGAAGGCTCCGACCAATGTCATCACCACACCAAAGACCTTGCTGACTGCTGCAACCTCATCCTTGGTGTATCCCATGTCTACATAAAACGGATTGGCCATAATGCCCATCACCACATCACTAATACGATAGACGGCAATTAAAGACAAAATCAAAACGGCGTGCCAGCCATAGCGTTTAATAAAGTCTGCAAATGGTTCAATCAAAGTTTGATGTAGCCATGCCCTTGCATTGCGGGTCTTTTCAAGCTCAATGCGAACGGGCTCTTTACTAAATAAGGTGGTGACCACGCCCACACCAATCGAGAGCGCCATACAAAGATAAGCAAATTGCCAGGCAGCAGGATCATAGCCAGCAGAGCCTGACTCAGCACGGGCGGCCAACCAAAGAACGCCGGCCCCAGCCCAAATTAAAGCGAGTCGATAGCCTGTTTGATACGTAGCGGCTAATGCTGCTTGATGATCACTATCTGCAGACTCAATCCGAAAAGCATCTAAAGCAATATCTTGAGTTGCAGAGCCAAAGGCAACTAAGAGTGCGCACCACACAATTGACGTGAGCTGAGCTTTGGGGTCAATGCTGGCCATACCGACCAGGCCAAGAATAATTAGCAACTGCGCAAAAAGCAGCCAGCTACGCCTTCTACCAAACAAGCTAGATAGCAAGGGAATGGATAGTCGATCTACTAAAGGCGCCCACATCCACTTAAACGCATAGATCAAGCCAACCCAAGTGAGGTAACCAATAGTACTGCGATCAATACCTGCTTCTCTTAGCCAAAAGCTCAGTGTTCCCAAAATAAGCAGTAAGGGTAGACCGGCGGAGAATCCCAAAAAGAGCATTCGGAGACAAGGCCATTCGAGATAAACCCGAAAATCTTTCAGCCAGGACTGAGCGCTACTAAGCACGTCGAACGCGGAACAGCGCTAAGCTTCCAAAAAGATTAGGCATCAAGGTAACTTGTCGCCCCTCATGCAAAATGCATTGATCCAGAATCTGCAAGCCCAAGCTCGAGGCTAACTTTTCAAAATCAGCAACGGTAAGAACGCGCACATTGGGTGTGTTGTACCACTGGTAAGGCAAGCTTTTCGAAACCGGCATACGGCCAAAACCAACGGCTAGGCGGTGTGACCAATGGCCAAAATTCGGGAAAGAGACAACCGACTCTTTACCCACCCTAACTACTTCACGCAAGATCTTTTCAGTTTCGTGAATAGTTTGCAGTGTTTGTGAGAGCACAACCGTATCAAAACTATTGTTCTCAAAGAGCGCCAAACCCCCTTCAAGATTTTGTTGAATGACGTTCAAACCTTTTTGGACGCAAGAAAGTACGCGCGCATCATCAATCTCAACGCCATAAGCATGCACAGGTTTTTGCTTTTGCAAATACTCCAAGAAGCTACCGTCACCACAGCCAAGATCCAAAACTTCGCTATTGGGCGCAATCCAGTTTGCTATTGCAGCAAAGTCTGCGCGCTTCATGATTTAGCCTCTAGCATTTGTTCGAAGTAAGCACGAATCAGATTGTGATAACGCGGATCATCCAATAAGAAAGCATCGTGCCCGTGTGGTGCATCAATCTCTGCATAACTCACTTCACTCTTATTGCTGAGCAAAGACTCCACAATCTCGCGACTGCGATTAGGTGGGAAGCGCCAATCGGTAGAAAAGCTCACAACTAAAAACTTGGCCCGCACCTCAGAAAGAGCGCGATTTAAGCTACCCTCATAACGACGAGAAGGGTCAAAATAATCAAGTGCCCTAGTAATGAGTAAATAAGTATTGGCATCAAAGTAAGTGGAAAACTTATCGCCCTGATGGCGCAAATAACTTTCCACCTCAAACTCCACATCAAAGCTGAAGCGGTAGTCATGAGACTCACCATTTGGTCTTTGCAGCTCGCGCCCAAACTTTTCCGCCATATCATCATCTGACAAATAAGTGATGTGGCCGACCATGCGCGCTAGTCTGAGACCACGCTTCGGCACTACACCGTGCTCATAGTAATTGCCGCCATGAAAATCCGGGTCAGACAAAATGGCATTACGCGCCACTTCATTAAATGCAATATTCTGTGCGCTCAATTTTGGTGTCGAGGCAATTACTAGGCAATGGGCAAGACGCTTTGGGAACTGGATGGACCAAGCCAATGCCTGCATACCGCCCAAGCTTCCGCCCATCACTGCAGCAAAACGACGAATGCCTAACTTATCAGCCAAGCGTGCCTGGGTATTCACCCAATCTTCAACCGTAATTACTGGGAAGTCTGCGCCATAGGGCTTGCTAGTGGCGGGATTGATGCTCATTGGCCCGGTAGATCCGAAGCATGAGCCTAAATTGTTAACGCCAATAACAAAAAAATGGTTTGTATCTACCGGCTTACCTGGCCCAATCATGTTATCCCACCAGCCGATATCTTTTGCATTATCAGGATTAGGACCGGCTACATGGTGGGATGCATTAAGTGCATGACAAACCAGCACAGCATTACTTTTATCGGCATTGAGCTTGCCGTAAGTTTCAATAACTAAATCGTAGCCCGATAAGATGGCGCCACTTTGCAAAGGCAAAGGCTCGGCAAAGTGGATGGTGTTTCTAGAGAGGTGTAGCTCGCTCATTCGGACAGAAGAATGCGAAGACTAATATCAGATGCTTCGGTTGGGAACTTCTTAAAGCCGCTACGAGCAAAGCGATGCCAGCGGCCCAAGACATAACTCATCAACATCGCTGCACGAATGCTGACTTCATCTTGAGATACGTTTGCCCAGTTACCGCCCTGAGTTTGAGCAATGCGCAGTGCCTGCTTTAAGGATGCCTCTACACGATCGAGTACTTGTGTAATGCGGTCTTGTAGACGATCATCTTCTTGCAATAATGCGTCCCCCAAGAGAACACGAGTCATGCCGGGATTCTTTTCGGCGAAGAATAAAAGCATCTGCAAAATGCCACGAGCTTGCGCAAGCCCAGATTCTTCCTTTTGATTAATCTGATTAATCAAACCAAAAACAGTTTGCTCAATGAAGGAGATCAAGCCTTCGAACATCTGCGCCTTACTAGCGAAATGTCGATAGAGTGCCGCCTCTGAAACCTGAATTTTTGCCGCCAACGCCGCAGTTGTTACACGCTCACCCTTAGGGTTTTGCAACATCTCGGCCAATACTTGCAAGATTTGCAAGCGGCGCTCACCAGGGCGTGGACGCTTGCGTGTCTTACCCTCTTCGGCAACTGTTGCCTCGATTTCTGATGCAGTAGGGTCTAAAGAATCACGCATACCTATATCTCTTATTCAACTCTTAACGAGAGCGAATCATTGTTCCAAAAGCTTGCTCCGTCAGAATCTCTAACAATAAAGAGTGTTCAATTCGTCCATCAATAATATGAACGGAATTCACACCACTCTTTGCCGCATCTAATGCAGAAGAAATTTTCGGCAACATCCCACCAGAAATCGTGCCATCAGCAAAGAGGCCGTCAATTTCACGGGCAGTCAGGTCGGTTAAGAGCGTGCCATTTTTATCCATCACACCAGGAATATTGGTCATCATGACCAATTTCTCTGCATGTAAAATTTCCGCCATCTTGCCAGCCACTAGATCAGCATTGATGTTGTATGCTTGGCCTTCTTCACTAAATCCAATTGGGGAAATCACCGGAATAAATGCATCGTCTTGCAGTGCTTTAACAACCGCCGGATTAATAGCTTCGATCTCACCAACAAAACCTAAATCAATGGTTGCGCCAGCCTTCTTTTCATCGGCAACAAACATTTTCTTCGCGCGAATCAAGCCACCATCTTTACCAGTCAAACCAACAGCCTGGCCGCCAAAGTGGTTAATCAACATCACAATATCCTGCTGCACTTCACCACCAAGAACCCACTCCACTACCTCCATGGTTTCTTCGTCGGTTACACGCATACCTTGAATAAAGGTGCCAGTTTTACCAATCTTCTTGAGGGCCTCATCAATTTGTGGGCCGCCGCCGTGGACCACCACTGGATTCATACCAACCAGCTTCAGCAAGATGACATCACGGGCAAAGCTTTCCTTCAAACGCTCTTCGACCATGGCGTTTCCGCCGTACTTAATCACAATAGTCTTACCGTGATACGCACGAATGTAAGGCAAAGCCTCGGCCAAAATCTCCGCTTTTAATAAAGGAGAAATTTCGCTAATAGATGGGGATTGCTTGGTCATTGCTACTTTTATATTCAATCTAGTAATTAATCGCCAAACAACTTTTGACGAAGCTCACGGCGCTCTTGCGCCTCGAGAGAGAGGTTGGCTGTTGGACGCGCAATTAAACGGTTCAAGCCAATCGGCTCTCCAGTCTCCTCACACCAGCCATAATCACCAGACTCGATACGGGCCAAAGCTTGCTCTACTTTTTTCAATAACTTGCGCTCACGATCACGCGTGCGCAACTCAAGAGCATGCTCTTCTTCAATCGTTGCACGGTCCGCCGGATCAGGAACCAAAATGTTTTCACGCAAATGCTCTGTGGTTTCAGAGGCGTTTTTCAAAATATCGTCTTTTAAGGTCAGAAGCTTTAGACGGAAAAAATCGAGTTGAGCTGCATTCATATAGTCCTTTTCGGACATCTTGAGCAATTCAACCTCTGTTAAAGGAGCACCCTTTGCAACCTTTGCACTTGCAGCCTTAGTAGGCGCTTTTGCTGTAGCCGTAGATTTCGTTGGTGTTTTTACCGTCATTTCGTTCTTTCAGTGGATCTAAACCATTATTACTTCATTCTGCCAAACTTTTACTGCCCTTTTGCCAATATTTATCAATATTGACCGTGGCGGCGGATTGTACTTTATATTTTTTAAACTAAACAGCCCTCAAGCCCAGCCAGTAGCGTGTCTTTAGGTAAATCGATGCCAATAAAGACCATGCGGGTTTGCTTGGGTTCGGCACCCCATAAACCAGCCATATCGCTACCCATCATCTGATGAACGCCCTGGAACACGACTTTTCGGTTAGTTCCCTTCACATAGAGGACGCCCTTATAGCGCAACATCTTCTCTCCGAAGACCTCCAAAATGCCTCCCAGGAAGTCCTCTAGTTTTTTATGATCAAAGGGTTTATCACTACGAAAAACGAAGGATTGGATGCGGTCTGTATGGCCGGCATGGCCATGATGATCGTGACTATGGTCATGCCCACAAGTGGCGTGGTCATGGTGGTCATGGCTGTGGTCATGCCCACAAGTAGCATGGTCATGATCGTCTTGCTCCAAAAAGTGAGGGTCAATATCGAGCTTCGCGTTCAAATTGAAGCCCTTGAGATCCAAAACGGCATCCAAAGGAACTACACCCTTAGAGATACCCTGAATCGGAGCGCGAGGGTTCATATGCATTAAGCGATTGCGTAAAGTATCCACTTCAGCAGGCGTTACTAAATCTGTTTTGGTGATGAAGATTTGATCGGCAAAGCCTACTTGGCGCTGCGCCTCTTCATGCTCAGTCAGTTGCTGCGGGCCATGTTTAGCATCCACAAGGGTGACCACTGCATCTAATACGTAATGATCTGCAACATCATCATCCATGAAGAATGTTTGCGCCACCGGGCCTGGATTAGCTACACCAGTAGTCTCAATGACTACGCGCTCAAAGCTAATTTTTTTATCTTTGCGCTGCTCCCAGAGAGTATTAAGTGCCTCAACTAAGTCGCCACGAATGGTGCAGCAAATACAGCCATTGCTCATTTGCACAATATTCTCTTGATTGTCTTGAACCAAGATGTCGTTGTCGATATTCTCTTCGCCGAACTCGTTCTCAATCACGGCTATTTTTTTGCCATGCTCGGCCGTCAGGATGTGTTTGAGCAAAGTGGTTTTGCCGCTACCTAAAAAGCCTGTGAGAATTGTTACCGGAATTAACGCCATCATTGATCCTATCAAAATCTATAAATACATTCCCCAAACGGGAAACCTTCTATCTTACCGAGTTCCTCAGGCTTTGCCAGCCTTTGCGCGTGGATGGGCTTTATCGTATGCCTGCGCTAGGTGTTGGAAGTCTAAAGAGGTATAAATCTGCGTACTAGCGATGCTGGCATGCCCCAGCATCTCCTGAACTGCCCGCAAATCTTGGGACGATTGCAATACGTGGCTAGCGAAGCTATGACGCATCATATGTGGATGCACATGGGTTGGTAGACCAGCTCTCATTGCCAAAGTCCGCAGACGTGCCTGCACTGTCCGAGGAGATAAACGCGCACCCGTAGCAGAAATAAACAAAGCCAGCGATAAATCCGCTTGCTCGAGTTGGTCGCGGACCGCACGCCAAACTTTGAGGGATTGCATTGCGGGCCCACCAATCGGAACTGAGCGGCGCTTACCACCCTTACCCAAAACTGTTACTTCTGCAGCATCCCAGTCTAACCATCCAGCAGACTCGTGTTGGCGATCCTTGCTTTGCATCACATCAACGCCTAGAAGCTCTGATAAACGTAGGCCTGAGGAATACAGCAAATCGATGATCGCTGCGTCACGCACCGTCTCTAAATCTTTTTTTTCTTCAGCTTCTTTTACGGCTTGATTTACTAAAGAGAGCACCTGTTCAACCGAAAGTGCTTTAGGCAAAGACTTCAGACGTTTGGGGGCCTTCACATCATCTACAGGATTGGCGACTAGGTTTGCAGTCACTCTTCCCGCCTGTGCATCACGACGGGCATCTTTTTCAGTCAACCAGTCATACCAACCTCGCCACGCAGAAAGTGCTCTAGCAATCGTACGAGATGATTTTCCTTTGGAGTGCAAGCGACCAGCCCAGCGACGTACATGCGCATTCGTTACTTTTAACAAATCAACAGCATCATCTGTTGCCAATGCCTGCAACTCGCCGAGATCCATGCGATACGCTTTAAGCGTGTGAGGTGAGAGCTGCCTCAATACATGCAGCTCGTGCAAATACTCTTGCACCAAGGGATGAAGATCAGCTGGTACTTGGCTCATAAGCCTGGATACGATCAAAAGCTGCAGCAGTGAGTTCAGCAATTTGACGCAAATAGAATGCGCCCATATCAGCAGTAAAACGAGACTCGTCTTTACTTGCTAACAAAAGCACTGCTGGTGATTGCGCCACGCCAATACTTTTTCCTAGTGGCAGACCAATAGCGACCATGCTTTGCCACTCAGGATCGATGGTGACTTGAGTTGCCAACAAATCCACGCTAGCAGCGACCAACTCTTTAGCGGAGCCACATAGAGGCGTATCAATCCAAGGACCAAATGCCGTATTAGGTGAGAGTAGTTGCGCCGACTCCACCTCAAAAACTTCCGCCAATCCAGCCGTCACCGCAGACTCAACGTCCGCCTTTGTATTTGCACCCATGAGGCGCAATAACCAAGCCACCAAACTTTGCTGAGTCTTGTCATTGCGACTACCAAAGTGCAACATCTCACTTAGGCGACGATTGAGCTCTTGGTTCTGAGTGCGCAACAAAGTCATCTGACGCTCTTGCAAGGAGATCGCGCGATCTTCATGTGGATGCTTCAAGCGGATTTCATTTAAGAGATTGGCGTAGCGCTCAAAAAAACCTGGGGTAGCGCGCAACCACTCCGCCACCAATTCTTCTTGTTCGGCTTGCTTAGGATCGATTGCGCTCATCTATGTCTCTCTCGCTTATTTTCTGATTTAATTTGTTTAGCTCAGCTTTTTACGCAGAAGCTCATTCACCTGACCTGGATTGGCTTTCCCTTGTGAGGCTTTCATAATCTGGCCAACCAAGGCATTGAAAGCCTTTTCTTTACCAGAGCGGAACTCTTCAACCGACTTCTCGTTGGCCGCCAAGACCTTATCAATCATGACCTCAAGCTCACCACTATCGCTAATCTGCTTCAAGCCTTTGACGTCAATTACTTGATCAACAGTGCTAATAGCTTTGCCTGCGATAGCCTCTTCCCACAGAATGGCAAAGATATCTTTTGCAATCTTGTTAGAGATGGTCCCATCTGCTACGCGAGTTAATAGTGGTGCTAAACGCTCCGCTTTCAACGGCGCATCTGCAGTTGCAATACCAGCACGATTTAGTGATGAAGCGAACTCGCCCGCAATCAAATTAGCCGCAGCTTTTGCCAAAGACTTACCAACAATAGCCAGAAGCTCTTCAAATACTTTGGCAGTGTCGCGATCTTGCGTGAGCAATTGCGTGTCGTAAGCACTTAAGCCAAACTCGGTTTGCCATTGCTCCCGCAGCTGTGCTGGTAATGCTGGCATCTTGCTGCGTACATCAGCAATCCATGCGTCATCAATCACAACTGGCAATAAATCTGGGTCCGGGAAATAGCGATAGTCGTTTGCATCCTCTTTACTGCGCATGCTGCGAGTCTCTTGACGATCAGGGTCGTATAAACGGGTTTCTTGAACGACTGTTCCGCCATCTTCAATTAATTCAATTTGACGACGCACTTCATATTGAATCGCTTCTTCCAAAAAGCGGAAGGAGTTCAAATTCTTAATCTCGCAACGAGTACCAAATTCCTTTTGACCAACAGGTCTAACAGATACGTTGGCATCACAACGGAAAGAACCTTCTTGCATATTGCCATCACATACCCCAAGCCAAACAACTAGAGTGTGAAGTGCTTTTGCATAAGCCACTGCCTCAGCAGCACTGCGCATGACTGGCTCAGTCACAATTTCCAACAATGGTGTACCGGCACGATTCAAATCGATGCCACTAGATGCTTCACCATGCGGACCTAAGAAGCCCTCTTCGTGGACTGACTTACCGGCGTCCTCTTCCATATGGGCGCGGGTGAGCTCAACTACCTTGACTTGATCGCCAACCAATATTTCCAGATGGCCGCCAACGACCACAGGAAGATCCATCTGACTAATCTGATATCCCTTTGGTAAGTCCGGGTAGAAATAATTTTTGCGCGCAAAAATACTTGCCGGCGAAATTTTTGCGCCAACTGCCAAACCAAAACGAATGGCGTGCTCAACTGCTTGGCGGTTCAACACTGGCAACACGCCCGGTAACGCCAAGTCAACAGCACAAGCTTGCGTATTCGGTCCCGCACCAAAGCGAGTACTTGCGCCACTAAAAATTTTGGATTGTGTTTGTAACTGTGCGTGGGTCTCTAGACCAATAACGATTTCCCATTGCATCATGCCACCTCACTTGCTTGACGCAAATGCCAGTCACTATTTTGCTGATATTGGTGCGCCACTTGAAGTAAGCGCGCCTCAGAAAAATAATTCCCAATTAACTGCATGCCGATAGGCATCTGGCTTGAATTAAATCCACAAGGAACACTCATCGCTGGCAGTCCCGCCAAATTGGTTGAGAGCGTGTAAATATCTTCTAAGTACATTTGTACTGGATCTTTTGATTTTTCGCCTAAGCGCCACGCAACATCTGGCGCAACCGGCCCCAAGATCACATCGCACTTTTCAAATGCCGCTTGAAAATCGGCTGCAATAATCCGACGAATTTTTTGAGCCTGTAAATAATAGGCATCGTAATAACCATGACACAGCACATAGGTGCCAACCAAGATACGACGCTTTACTTCTGCGCCGAATCCTTCGGTGCGTGATTTCTTATACATATCCGATAAATCGCGATATTCATTTGTGCGGTGTCCGTAGCGCACACCATCGAAGCGACTCAAATTACTTGAGGCTTCGGCAGGAGCTAAAACGTAATACACCGGTATGGATAGTTTCGTTTTTGGCAAACTCACTTCAAGCAATTCCGCACCCAATTCTTGCAGAGCTTTTGCTGCGGTGTTAACTGCATTAGCCACTTCTGGCGCTAAACCTTCCGCAAAAAATTCTTTTGGCAAGCCAATGCGCAAGCCTTCCAAAGGTTTTGCTGGATTAGAGCCACTCTCTTTCCACGACTGGGTGAGGTAACGACCGTAGTCCTCACCAGAATCTGCCAAAGAAGTAGAGTCTCGCGGGTCATGGGAAGACATTGCTGTGAGCAATAGGGCGCAGTCCTCTGCGGTCTTGCCCATTGGGCCAGCTTGATCTAATGAAGACGCATAAGCAATCATTCCGTAGCGAGATACACGACCATAACTCGGCTTGATTCCAGTTAATCCGCAAAAAGCTGCTGGCTGTCGTATGGAGCCGCCAGTATCAGTACCTGTAGCGATCGGCGCCAATCCTGCCGCTACTGCCGCTGCAGAACCCCCAGACGAGCCGCCTGCAACATATTCTGAATTCCAGGGGTTTAAGACTGGTCCATAGGCTGAATTTTCATTGGAGGAGCCCATTGCAAACTCGTCCATATTGGTTTTGCCAAGGCAAACCATGCCGGCACCATTAGGGTTGAGTTCGTCCGGAATTCCAAGGTTTGCCACTACCGTGGCATCAAATGGACTGAGGTAACCCTCGAGCATTTTGGATGCGGCAGTCGACTTCCAACCGCGCGTCACAAAGACATCTTTGTGGGCAACTGGGATACCCGTCAATTTTCCAGATTTTCCAGAAGAAATAATTTTATCTGCTTTATAGGCTTGCTCTAAACTTAAGTGAGCGCTTACATCAAGATATGCATTCCAGTGTTTTCCGGCCTCAATACGATCCAAAAAGTGCTTTGTCAGCTCAGTACTGGAGACCTCTTTAGCAGCCAAGGCTTTGGCCATTAAGGCGATGGGGGTTTGGTGCCAGCTCATTCGATCACCTTTGGAACTAGGAAGTAGCCATCCTGCACAGCAGGGGCGGATTGCATATTTTCAGAGCGATGGTCGGTTTCAGTAACCGTATCACCGCGCAAAGGTTGCGCCAAATCACGCAAAAAGAGGATGGGGTGAGCTAGAGGGGCAAGACCGCTCGTATCGACAGCCTGCATCTCCTCAACCAAGGCAAAAACTGCCTGTAATTGGGGCAATACTGCCTCGGCTTCTGCCTGACTTAACTCAAGGCTGGAAAGGTGCGCAATGCGCTGGACATCATCAAGTTTCATGGGGCGCTAGAGTATCATTCCTGTATATATTTTTTAACACTTACTTATTTTCCCACTACATCATGTTTGGTTTTTTCCGCAGCTACTTTTCTAATGACCTGGCTATCGACCTAGGTACCGCCAACACCTTAATTTACATGCGTGAACGGGGTATTGTGCTTGATGAGCCGTCAGTTGTGGCAATTCGCACTGAAGGTGGCCCAAATGGCAAAAAGAACATTTTGGCAGTCGGAAAAGAAGCAAAAGCCATGTTGGGACGCGTTCCTGGAAATATTGAGGCCATTCGCCCAATGAAAGACGGCGTTATTGCCGATTTCACAATTACCGAGCAGATGCTTAAGCAATTTATCAAAATGGTGCACGAGAGCAAGCTGTTAAAGCCAAGCCCACGCATTATTATTTGCGTTCCTTGTGGCTCTACTCAAGTTGAGCGTCGCGCGATTCGCGAATCTGCATTAGGCGCAGGTGCATCACAAGTATTTTTAATTGAAGAGCCAATGGCTGCAGCAATTGGTGCAGGCTTGCCAGTTTCCGAAGCGGCTGGTTCGATGGTGGTTGATATCGGCGGCGGTACAACTGAAGTTGGCGTCATGTCATTAGGTGGCATGGTTTACAAAGGTTCTGTTCGTGTTGGTGGTGACAAATTTGATGAAGCGATCACCAATTACATCCGCCGTAACTACGGCATGTTGATCGGCGAACAAACTGCTGAGTTGATTAAGAAAACTATTGGCTCCGCATTCCCAGGACAAGAAGTGCGCGAAATGGAAGTAAAAGGACGCAATCTTTCTGAAGGCATTCCACGTAGCTTCACTGTGACAAGCAATGAAGTACTCGAGGCCTTGACTGACCCACTAAATCAAATCGTGACAGCAGTGAAAGCAGCTTTGGAACAAATTCCTCCTGAGCTGGCATCTGACATTGCAGAGCGCGGCATGATGTTGACTGGTGGTGGCGCACTATTGCGTGACCTCGATCGCCTGTTGCTCGAAGAAACAGGCCTGCCTATTCATGTTGCAGAAGATCCTCTCACTTGCGTCGCTCGTGGTTGCGGCATTGCCTTAGAGCGCATGGACAAGCTGGGTGGCGTTTTCTCACAAGAGTAATTGACTTAAGCGTCGATTAGGGAATTGCAACATAGCGCTCCTCCTCTTTTCAGACAAGGCGTTCCGGCTTTAGTCAAACTAATTGTCTGTCTATCGATCAGCATCGCATTGATGTTGATCGATTTTCGTTTTAAAGCTCTCGATCCGATTCGCAATAACGTCAATTGGTTATTGCGTCCACTAGAGTATGTGATGATGATGCCGCGCAATGCGTACGATGTGAGCTCTGAATATTTCACAACACGCGGAACACTTGATAAAGAAAATCAAGAAATGAAAGTGCGTCAAGCAGAGCTCTCTTTGCTTGCAAATCAATCGGAGTTTCTGCTTGTAGAAAACCAAAACCTACGTCAGTTGATGGATTTGCAAAAGCACGTACCATTCAAAACATTACCAGTCGAAATTTTATTTAATCCACCCAATCCAATTTCTCAACGTATTGTGATTAATCGTGGAAGCGATGATGGCCTCAAGTTAGGCAATCCCATTGCAAATGATTCCGGCATCCTGGGTCAAGTGGTACGTATTTACGATCGCTCTGCAGAGGTATCGCTACTAGAAGATCGCGACTTTGCAGTACCCGTTCAAGTTGCACGCAACGGCTTAAGGGCGGCTGTTTTTGGCGCGGGTCGCGGCAATCCGCTTGAGCTTCGCTACCTTCCCGTGGCCAGTGATTTAGAAGTAGGTGATGTGTTAATTACCTCAGGTATCGATGGTGTCTACCCTCCTGGCTTCGCAGTAGCCGTGATTAGTCGCATTGAACGCAATGCAGACAAAAACTCTTCAAACGTATTTTGTGTACCAGTTGCGCCAGTCAATCGCTATCGTCAGGCACTTGCCCTACTTTATGATCCGCAATGGGATGCTAAAGCATCTACCGCAACCAGCAAGCCTGGTGCACCACTGACCAATACTCCAGGTCGTCGCCAAACTCGTGCGCGAGGAATGCAATGATCGACTTTCAAAGCGGCTACATTCTGCGCCCGGTCAATCCGGTCTTCATCTTCTTCAGTCTGTTTTGTGCGCTGCTGCTAAACCTGTTGCCTATTGGCAATTACGGCTGGGTTCCTGACTGGCTCATTATTTGCATCGTGTTCTGGAATATTCATCAGCATCGTTATGTAGGCGTCATCATTGCATTCATTCTTGGTCTACTGATGGATGTCCACAACTCTGACTTATTGGGTCTGCATGCATTTAGCTACTCATTGGTGGCATACATTGCCATCTCTTGGCATCGCCGCATCATTGCTTTAACAGTTTTAACGCAAGCCCTGCATCTACTGCCAATCTTCTTATTAGTTTCTTTATTTCCGGTGCTAGCTCATTGGCTATTAAGTGGTGAGATTTATTGGTGGGCCTTAACCGGAGCTATTCAGGCTCTTATTGAGGCATTACTGTGGCCTTTAGCAACGCGTATCTTGTTGTCGCCTCAACGTCGTCCTATTGACGTTGATCACAACCGCCCCATTTAAATAGCGCCATGGTTTCGTTTAAAAAACCAGACCTCGACTCCTTTCAAGAGCGCATTCATATTGCGACCCTGTTTGTCACCTTCTGCTTCTTATTGCTGATTACGCGCTTGGTATGGCTACAACTGGTAAGTCATGGCAAATATGCCTTATTGGCAGAAAATAACCGGATTGCCCTAGTGCCAGCACCGGCGAATCGTGGCCTTCTCATAGACCGCAATGGCATCGTGATTGGCAGAAACTATTCGGCGTTAACCTTAGATGTGAACGCAGCAGAGGTTAAGGGAAACGTAGATGAGCTCATAGATGAGCTATCCCAAATCGTCTTGATTTCTCCGCGAGACCGCCGTAATTTCAAGCGCTCCCTGGAAGATTCTCGAAAAATGGGCACTTTTCCACTCAGATCGATGCTGACTGAGGCTGAAACGGCACGATTTATGGCCAATCGCTATCGCTTCCCCGGGGTGGAAATTCGTGCCCGCAGCTTCCGAGAGTACCCTTACAACGAATTAGCCTCCCATTTAATTGGCTATATCGGACGCGTTTCTCAAAGAGATAAAGAGAAAATGCAGGCAGAAATTGAGAACTCTAAAGCAGATGATCCCGATGCACTGCAGACCTCTTTTTTGCCAGGGATTCAATACGTTGGCAAGATTGGTCTAGAGCAAAGCTACGAAACAGTTCTTCGTGGAGTTCCAGGATATGACCAAGTAGAAATTACTGCGGGCGGTAAACCAGTGCGCACGCTTTCTAGCTCACCTTCAATCCCCGGCAAAAATGTAGTGCTGTCAGTGGATATCAAATTGCAATATTTGGTGGAACAACTCTACGGAAACTTCCGCGGTGCATTCGTAGCTATTGAGCCGGAGACTGGCGACATCTTGGCCTTTGTATCCAAGCCCAACTTTAACCCCAATGACTTTGTTGAGGGCATTGATTCAGTGACCTGGAAAGAGTTGAACGACTCCCCGCAAAAGCCACTCTACAACCGTCCGCTAAAAGGAATCTATCCACCAGGCTCAACCTACAAACCGTTCATGGCTCTCGCTGCTTTAGAAACCAAAAAGCGCACGCCATCACAAACGATTTCTGATCCAGGTTATTTTGATTTCGGTAACCATACCTTCCGTGATGATAAAAAAGGTGGGCACGGCATTGTCGATATGCAAAAGTCTATTGTTGAATCTTGCGACACCTACTATTACTTACTCGCGCGTGACATGGGCGTGAATATGATGCATGACTTCATGAAGCCATTTGGTTTTGGGCAAATCACTGGCATTGACCTGCAAGGTGAATCCAAGGGAGTGCTACCATCCACCGAGTGGAAGAAAAATACTTTCAAAAAACCAGAGCAGCAAAAGTGGTACGAAGGCGAAACGATTTCTTTAGGAATCGGTCAAGGCTACAACGCGTTTACTATTTTGCAGCTGGCACATGGCATGGCCAATTTAGCCAATAACGGCATTGTGATGAAGCCGCATTTAGTTAAAGCGATTGAAGATCCCTTCACAAGACATCGCACCCTCACCACGCCCAAGGAAAGTTATCGCATCGATCTTGCCCCAGAAAATATTGAAGTGATTAAGAAGGCGATGGTTGAGGTTAACAATTCTGGAACCTCTGCATCTGTTTTCAAAGGCGCTGGATATCAAGTCGGCGGCAAGACAGGGACGGCACAAGTATTTAGCTTGAATTCCAAAGAATATAAGCATGGCGCTACTGCAGAATTTTTGCGTGACCACGCTTTATACACCGCCTTTGCTCCTGCAGATAAGCCAACCATCGTGATCGCTATGGTTGTAGAGAACGCTGGATTTGGAGCACAGTATGCTGCACCGATTGCACGTAAAGCATTAGATTTTTATCTTGAAGGTAAATGGCCAAAGGAGATTCCTGAGTGGAAAAGAGCGCCATAAATAAAGCTAAGAAAATATTTCTCAGCATTTTCAGTGGCCTTGATCGCCAGCTAGGCCTTATTTTACTTAGCTTAGCGGGGATTGGCTTTATTACCTTTTTATCCGCAAGTCAAAATACGCCCGTTCGATTTGAAGATGAGTTACGTAATCTAGCGCTTTCATTTTCAGTCATGTGGATTGTTTCTCGCATTCCACCAAAGTGGCTTGAGATGGCTGCAGTGTGGATATATGGAATTGGAATTGCGCTACTCATTGCTGTCGCAGCATTTGGATTGATTAAAAAAGGTGCGAGACGTTGGCTCAACATTGGTTTTGTAATTCAACCTTCGGAGCTGATGAAAATTGCTATGCCGCTGATGTTGGCCTGGTACTTTCAAAAACGGGAAGGCATTCAAAAGTCTTGGGACTATGGAGTGGCAGCAATCATTCTCGGCATTCCAGTGCTACTCATTGCACGTCAACCTGATCTAGGTACCGCGCTCTTAGTTTTTGCTGCAGGCATGTATGTGATTATTCTGGCAGGATTGCCTTGGAAGTGGATCCTGCCGTTTATAGGTATTGGTGCCTTCGGAATTATTCTGATTATTATTTTTGGTAGCACCATTTGTGCACAGGATGTTGTCTGGCCATTTGTGCATACTTATCAAAAATATCGAGTGTGTACCTTGCTCGATCCAAGCAGCGATCCTCTTGGTAAGGGCTTTCATACAATTCAATCCATGATTGCAATTGGCTCTGGTGGATTTTTCGGTAAAGGCTGGTTTCAGGGCACCCAAGCGCATCTGGAATTTATTCCAGAAAAGCATACCGACTTCGTCTTTGCCGTTTTCTCTGAAGAATTTGGTTTGCTAGGTAACCTCGTCTTGCTAGCACTTTTCTTTGCCCTGATCAAAAGAGGTCTAGCCATCTCCGCTAGCGCACCCAATCTATTTACCCGCTTGCTTGGGGCGTCAGTCACGATGATTTTCTTTACCTACGCCTTTGTCAATATTGGCATGGTCAGCGGCTTATTACCGGTTGTGGGCGTTCCACTACCTTTTATTAGCTACGGAGGCACCGCTCTAGTCACGCTAGGTTTTGGTGCCGGCATTTTGATGAGTATCCATCGTCATCGACGTCTAGTGCAGAGCTAGAATTAAATACGGGCTTAGCGAAAGGTTGTTGCGTTACACCTAGAAACAAAAAAGCCCGGCATGCCGGGCTTTTTCATCAACAAAGCAAGAATTACTTCTTACGCTTGTTAACTGAATCTTTAAATGCTTTACCAGCAGAAAACTTAACAGTTTTAGCAGCAGCAATTTTGAGTGGCTCGCCAGTTTTTGGGTTACGGCCCATGCGTGCAGCGCGCTTACCAGAAGCAAAAGTACCGAAACCGATCAGTTGTACTGAGTCGCCTTTAGTAACAGCTTTAATGATTTGCTCAATAGCAGAATTCAATGCAAATTCAGCTTTGGCTTTTGAGATCTCAGCGTCGTCAGCAATCGCTGCGATTAGTTCTGCTTTGTTCAAGTGAAGCTCCTTATAGATATTGATATCAGCGCACCTTGCGCTTAGATGATTTTAACCACAAAAAATTACAAAAATAAAGCTGCGTCACAGCAATTTTTTTTATTACTGCTATTTACTCCTCTAGAACAGTCACATCTGACACAAAATACTCTGTATCGCCAAAACAGCTAGTAGGTAATCCGATGTGCTGGTCATACTTAAGAGAAACTTTTTTACCCAAATTGGCATTGATTTTTTGCGCCACAGCATCTTCACGCACCGTAAAGAAGAATTTTTCTGACATGGTTCCAGGCATAGAAACCATAGCCAATTCACCTTCCCATGTTTTACATACATAACCTCGGTTGGAAAACTTCTGGACAAAGCCTGCACGCTCACCACTGCCAGAGCTCCAATTGAGCATGATCCAGGTATAGGCCGCCAAGCCAACCAAGCCAATCAATACAAGGCTTAAAAGCCATTTTATGAATACATTCATGTGAATTTCCTTAACAAATCATCCATGCATCCCTAATTAGGTGCATTACCTGTAAGCCTATTTTGACCCCAATCAACATTTGAGCATATTC
>NZ_NCJB01000128.1:0-7086 GCF_002282275.1 Polynucleobacter sp. 39-46-10
CTAATTTTGCATCTATAGCTATCTGTCCATAACTCGATAGGTGATGCAAAATAATCAGCAAAGCTGCACTCACTTTTAGCAAATCAATCAGAAAAAGTGAGTGATCTTTTTTCAATGGAGTAACTTAATCGCGCTTACTCAATCTATTGAAGAGTAAATATTGATGATCTGAGTGCAGGATTATTTTGACTTAGTCTTGCCCATCAAAGAGGCCAGCATCGGATTGCTGCTAGCGAGCTCTTTTTTAGTTTTCGCAATACGCTCTGCAGCACCCGGCTTTGGTGTCTTAGCAGCATTTTTCATACGCTGAGCAGTAATTAAGGCTAGGTTCTTATAGAGGTCTGTTTTCTTCATTGTCATAATCAATAAATGTTTAAAACATTTCCCCCAGTATTACTTAGTCAAAGAACGCGCTGCTAATCCTAGAAACAGCAATGACCAGCCTTGCAATAAAAGCTCATCAGTAGGCCGGGCAACCAAAGGCTACTCTCAGGATAGCCATTCATGATGAGAACACCCATCAAAATAGAGATAGCTGAAGACAACACCAACCAAATCCACTCATTGAAGTGACGGTGCTGAAATGCTGAAATTAAACGCAGCACACCAGTAACAAAGAAGATGGCTGCCAACCAAAGCGTAATGGCTTCGAGCGCAGGAATCGGAAATGCCCAGGTATATAAACCAGCGGCAATATACAAAACTGCCAACACTACCTGAATGGACACACTCTTCCAGCCACTCGATTTGATGGCATGCGCAAACTGTAAAACACCACCCAGAATTAAGAAAGCGCCCAGCACATTAATTGTCACAAAAGAAAACAAGGTTTGCCCACCAATGAGGGTGCCTGGCACTTTGGCAGCAGCCCCTAAAACAGCGGCGCGGATTTCTTTTACTTGGGTAAGGGACAGCTCGGTCATGTGAAAAGCTTTCAAAAGGTAAGAAGATAAATACAAATTCGGTAACCCCTCTATTATCTCAGGGTTTGATACTAAAACATCCTTTTAGAGCCCGTGGAGATACAAATCAGCCATATTGAATGAAAACATCATGACTATTATTTTCGAAATCCTAGCAATCTTGCTACCAGTGCTAGTCGGTTCTATGGTGTGGAAGCATTTTGATCGCTACTTCGGTCGTAATGATCAGGTCTATATCAACAGCCTAGAGTATTTCCTCAAAAACTGGGTACAACCCTATTAAGCGCTGTTGCCCTTCTGTGGATTGGAATGACTTTGGTATTTAGTTAAACTCGGTAGCAATACAGGTTGATGATTAAGTGATTAACCATGAGTTACCTTATAAACGAATTTTTGATTACAGACCTATAGAGTAAGCACCCTAATTAATGGATATCCTGAACCCACTGCTAAATCAAACTTGGTTCATTGCTTTAATGAGCATTACCCTGATTGGGGCAGTCCTCTCTGCAGTTCACCATGCAGAAGTCATTGCCCACAAAACTGGTGAACCCTATGGAACTCTAGTACTCGCCATTAGTGTGACCATCATTGAAGCCTCACTCATCATTGCTATGATGTTTGCTGGTCATGAGGGCTCAGAGTTTATTGCGCGTGATGCAGTATTTGCTACCGTCATGATTGTGATGAACGGTGTTATTGGCTTATGTATCTTCATGGGCGGCTTTAAACACCATGAGATGTCTTTTCGTAATGAAGGTACTAATTCTGCTTTAGCAGTACTGACTGCTTTAGCTACATTCATTCTGGTCATGCCGATGGTGACAGTGAGCACCCCCGGGCCAGACTTTACCAAAGGGCAGCTCGCCTTTGCAGGGGTAGCCTCTTTTGCTTTATACGGGGCCTTTATATTCTTTCAGACAGTGAGCCATCGCGATTATTACCTTCCTAAAGCAGAAGATCAAAAGACCAATAGTGAGACACATGCAGAAAAGCCTAGCAATCTCAAGACTGCTACTAGCCTCCTGTTATTGCTCATTTCCCTTGCAGCAGTGGTAGGTCTCGCTGAAGCCCTAAACCCCGCAATTGAGGCGGGAGTCAAAGCTGCAGGTGCACCCAAAACGGTGGTTGGTATTGCCATTGCGATGTTGGTGCTTCTACCAGAGGGCTTTGCGGCAGTCAGGGCTGCTAGGGCTAATCGTTTACAGAGTAGCTTGAACTTGGCGCTAGGCTCCGCCTTAGCCAGTATTGGACTCACCATTCCGACGGTGGCGGCCTGTGCAATCATTTTTGATTTGCCGCTGAGTTTAGGCATCAGCAGCCTGAATATGACGCTGATGTACCTGTCATTCTTTATTGGGGCCCTAACGCTGGCCATTGGCAGAACCACCCTCTTGCAGGGAATTGTTCACTTGATTATCTTCTTTGAGTTCTTGTTTTTGAGTTTGGTACCTTAAAATATAAGAAATTCTTAGGAAAATTTTTAAAACTAGATCAAATCAAGTTAAAAGTATGTTTTTAGAATTTATAATGACTTCATGTCAAGTTTATTAGCTGCTTTTTTATCCTCATTTGTTGCGACTCTTCTCATTATTCGCTTCAAGCATCTGCATGAGCAATTCTCGGCCGATTCAGACCTTTCAGGGCCACAAAAATTTCATACTCAGGTCGTCCCCAGAATTGGTGGCATTAGTATCGCAATTGGGATATTTGCAGCACTCTTATTGAGGCTCAAAAACAATCATGCGCCAATTACTGAGATCACTCTATTAGTCTGCGCCATCCCAACATTTGCTATTGGCCTCACAGAGGACTTAACGAAAAAAATTAGTGTTCGACTTAGGCTGATATTTACTGCAATTGCTGCAATGCTATTGGTTTACCTGATGCCCGCTCAAATCACTAGACTCGATATTCCTTATCTTGATTTTGCTCTGGGCGTTCCAATTATTGGGGCTGCAATAACTGTATTCGCAATTACTGGTCTAGCCAATGCTTACAACATTATTGACGGCTTTAATGGTTTGGCAAGTATGGTAGGAATCATTACATTACTAGCTATTTCATATGTCAGTTATGTAGTTGCCGACCCACAGATTATGTATCTGAGTCTGATCATGGCTGCTTCTATTTTGGGTTTCTTTGTCTGGAACTACCCAAGAGGGCTAATCTTTTTGGGTGATGGTGGCGCCTATCTTATTGGATTTTGGATTGCCAGCCTCAGTGTCATGCTGACCTATAGACATCAAGAAATTTCACCTTGGTTTGCATTGCTAATTAATGGCTACCCAATCCTTGAAACACTGTTCACAATCTATCGCAGAAAAATCCATCAAGGTAAGAGCCCTGGACAGCCAGATGGCATACATTTTCACACCTTAATTTATAGAAGAATCTTAAGGCCGCATTGCAATGAAAGCGTATTCTCAGCCAATGCAAGAACTGCCCCCTATCTTTGGGCCCTCACCATTCTTGGCATTACTCCTGCAATTTTGTGGTGGGAATCAACCCCTATCCTGATGGCGGCTAGCCTTGTTTTCATCATTTACTATGTACGGATTTATTCCAAGATTGTTCGCTTTAAGGCGCCACGCTGGATGCATATCGGCTAAGAGGCTCTATATCTTGCCCTAGCAAGAGAGTGATACATGTTGTTTGCGGGCTTTTTACACCACGCGCCCGAGCACCCATCAAATCTACAAAACTTACTCATTCTCATTTACAAATACGCCTAGTTCGTTAATGGGCAAGACCATGCACAGCAGTAAGTTGCTCCGCACACTCATCGAGCAACTTCTGTGTGGATTCTGAATACGCCACTCGTGGCGTTTGCTATAAACATTTACGAACGAATCATGGCGCAATTAAGATCATCATTCGCAATCTATACGTCGCCTAACTGGCATTCCCCCGATTCAGTAGACAGTTAGTTAATATTGTCAACAATGAATCAAGGGAGTAGTTATGAAGCGAACCAAATACACCGCTGAGTTCAAAGTAGAAACTGTTAAACAAATTATTGAAAAAGGTTATTCAGCCACAGAGGTTTCTAGTCGTTTAGGTGTCCCTGTAGGCCCGCACTACACCTGGACCCGAAAACTCAAGGAGCCAGATGTGACACCAATAGAAGATGTCAAAGCCCTACAAGCTGAGATGACTAAGCTCAAAGCAGAGCTCAGGCGAACTGCCGAAGAGCGCAATATCCTAAAAAAGGCCACCGCGTACTTTGCCAAAGTGTCTGAGTGAAGTGCGCATTTATCAAAGAGCATCGCCAGGAGTTCCGGCTTTTGAGCATGTGCCAAGTATTGAAGGTGCACCACAGCGGTTATTACACTTGGCTCAAGGAGTGCCAGTCACTTCGGGCTCTGGAGAATGCCAAGTTATCGGCACAGATCCGCTATCACTACGATCAAAGCATGGGGATCTATGGCAGTCCACAGATTTACCATGTCCCCAAAGAAGCCGGGATCAGCTGTAGCAAGAACCGCGTGGCAAGGCTCATGAAGGCTTCGCAACTGCGCTCCATCCGCGGGTATAAGCGCCCACGCTACCGAGTGGGTCGACCCGCTTTGGTCTCCCCCAATCAATTGCAGCGTAAATTTACCCATGAGGTACCGGATCAAGCTTGGGTGACCGACATTACCTATATCCGGACCTACGAAGGCTGGTTGTACTTGACGGTGGTGATTGATTTGCAATCCAGATTAGTAGTGGGTTGGATTATGCAAGCACGGATGCAAACCCGCTTGGTGCTCGATGCCTTGACTATGGCAATCTGGCGCAGATAGCCCAAGAAAGCCCTATCATCCACTCGGATCAAGACAGTCAGTTCAGCGGTGATGAGTTTGCTCGCTGGTGCAAGGACAATCGCTTGAGCCCGAGTATGAGTAGACGAAGCTATTACTGGGATAACGCAGCCGCTGAATTCTTCTTTAGCATTCTAAAGAGTGGGCCCCTTAAGAAAAAGATCTGCCCAATTAGAACCGTAGCAAAATCCGAAATCTTTGAATACATCGAAGAGTTATATAACCGAGTAAGGCATCACAAGCACCTTGCTCAATTAAGTGCAATGACGTTCGAACAACGTCAAAGTGCATTATGAAAAGTGTCTAAGATATTGGGGGAATGCCATGCCACAATTTTTCAATGTCATATTCGCAGTTTATAACAATTTAATGAAAGAAACTTATCTACACAATTACCTAATCATCCCTATAAAACTGAGCCCTTTTGGGTTTTATAGTACTCAAATTTGGCAAAGAGCCCAAAAAGACGTGGCCAAAAAAACAGGTAAATGATCAAGAGGGCAAGTCAGTTGCCATCAATAGTAGATATTATTTAACCCCATAACTCCGGATGTAAATTTTGAGTTTTTTGTTAACTCACAATTTATAGAGCGCAATAATGGGCTTGCTTTTTCATAAAGTGAAACTGGGAATTTAACCTCAAGGATCACATCATCCGACTCAAGAATTTTAGAACCATATATTTTTTCATCCCTTATTTCGGCATAACTAATCATTCTATCAACAGTCACCCTGAAGCCTTCAAAGTTTGGATGATTGGAAGCAAAGTACGTCCTTTCATAACCAATCCAGAGCACGGGATTTAATAAAAACTCCAAAACAGAGTGCTCATGAACGTAGCACGATCTTGCAGTAAGAATCCTTGATTTAATATCTAAATTCGGGGACTGCACTTGAAAAAAAGATTTTTTATCGCATACATATCCATTCTTTTTCTTAACCTCAAGATGACTTATTGGAGTGGAACTCCCATACCAGCGCAATCGCACTTTAGTTTTATCAACTGAATCAACCAATATTTCATTTTCCGAGGACTTATTGAGCGTTTCAAAATAGATACTATTTACAAATCTATCGGGATAAGACTGGGCCAAAAAACTAGGAGAAGCACTAATCCATGAATACAAATCTAAGATATTCTTGGCAAAAAAAACGGTATTTGAGCTCATAGCGCATTTCAGTATGAGAGATCATTTTTTCATGCTACCGCTCGAGTATAAGTTATTGACATTAATACTTTGTTGCTTGATAGAAATTTCATTCAATACCAAAGAATTACCAAATTGCACTTGACTTAAATTTGAATAATCATCAACAGTTTTAGCAACTAAAGTAGCTGGACCATACTCTGTTTTTTTGTTATAGACCATGAAAACATTATTGGCTAGATTTTTTGCTTTAAAACCATGAACTTCAGCATAAGATTCATCTTTAACCGCAATTCCAGTCCCAGCAACTGCTACAGATAGATCAACTATGGAAGAGCGTGATTTTTCACCTACAGAAATAGCTTTATCTTTGACATTGAAGGCTGTAACTGAGGATATGTTAATGGTAGATCCTGAAAGATCAATTGCATCGCCCCCGATAGATGAAAAACTTGAATTTTCAATATAGCCGGAAGAAAAATCTGAATCAATAGCATCTGATCGCGTGTTTAAAATATTAGCGTTTTTTATGGAGAATTGAGTATGAACGAAATTTATTGCGTCCTCGCTTGTCACATTATCAATATTAATTCCATCAATAATTACACTTGTACCATAAAATGTTATACCTCCAGTAAGAGAAAGTAGTCTGTTTGGAATTACGTTTAAATTTTTTATTTTGACATTCTTTAGTAATGAGGGCTTGTTAGAACCATAAATATAAATCCCATTCCAATATTTATCATTGTGCCCCCTGAGAGTAATGGGATTTAATGCGTTACCAGAAGCGTTCAATCTTCCATTGATAATCAGGCTTGCTCCAGGCATGAATGAAATATTTGCTCCGGCTGCAATTTTTAAATCCTTGCCATAAGGAAAAATAATTGGTTGATTGACTACCCAATTACCAGCTGGAATAAAAAAATCTCCTATTGAATCTTTCCGGATGAAAGAGGGTATTGCTTCATTTTTTGGAGCCAGCGGATTTAAATCTTTGGGTTTGATATTTTTGGTATTAATTTTGTATTTAATCTCATTATCACCATATTCAGTAATTAAATCAATTCCGACTAGATTTGTCCCACGCTTATCACAGGCAAGCCTTCTAGTTAAATTGATTTTAATATTACCTCGTCCGTAGAGTGGCGCACTTGCAGGAATTATTCTATTTACCACTGAAGCAAATTTATATCCATCTTCACAGTTAAC
>NZ_NCJB01000555.1:0-1040 GCF_002282275.1 Polynucleobacter sp. 39-46-10
GAACTTTCTGTATTAAAGCTTGCGGTGTTTTAGTGCCGGTAGCTTAGAGCGTACCTCTTTTAATTTATCTTTGCTGAGTTTGCCCTGAATAAAACCTTCTCCTTCAGGAAGATTGCTCAGAATCTCGCCCCAAGGGTCAATGAGCATGCTCTCACCCCAGGTTCGGCGTTGATTTAGGTGTACACCGCCTTGAGCTGACGATAGTACATAGCACTGGTTTTCAATAGCACGTGCGCGCAAGAGGATCTCCCAATGATCCTTACCAGTTGTGTAGGTAAATGCAGCTGGGATGATGTGACAATCGACTTGCCCGAGGGCGCGGTATAGCTCTGGAAAACGAAGGTCATAACAAATGCTCAATCCAAAGTGCCAGTCAACTTCATTGATCCTGATGACAAATTGACCTGGCTGACTACCTGCTGCAATCGTTTCTGATTCTTCGTAACGCTCTGTTTCAGTTTGAAAACCAAACAAGTGGATTTTGTCGTAGCGAGCGATTTGCTTTCCCGTGGGATCAAATACTAGAGAGGTGTTGAGAACTTTGTTGGACTCTTTCGCCTCAAGAGGAATAGTGCCAGCCACGAGATAAATATTATTTTCTTGGGCTATAGCTGCAAGGCGCTCTTGAATTGGACCTGATCCAGCAGCTTCTCGTGCGTTTACCTTATCTGTATCTTTCAAGCCCATTAAGCAAAAATATTCTGGCAGTACGGCAATCTGAGCACCGCAATCTGCGGCAGCTTTAATCAAGCCTTCAGCAACCTCAAGGTTCTCGCTGAGGCTAGGGGTCGATACCATTTGTATCGAAGCCATATTGAGTTCAGAGGCATTTCTTAGTGAGTTCATCTGTTAAGCCTGGCGTTTAGGTGGGGATATTTTGATTTGCAGGTGGGCTTGCGGGTGCAGAAGTTGGCGTACTAGGTTTGGTTTGCTCTTTCAAAAGATTCTTAGTGCGAATCGTTTCCATTGTTTTTGCATCAAGCGGTTGACCCTTCTGATCGAGTGGGATGACCTCTGGGTTATCCCAAGAACCCTGAATC
>NZ_NCJB01000556.1:0-1017 GCF_002282275.1 Polynucleobacter sp. 39-46-10
AATGTTTCTGGCTCAAGACTGATCATGATGTTGCCAGGATGCATGTCCGCATGAAAGAAGCCATGCTCGAATACTTGGGTGAAAAATATTTCTACGCCATCAGCTGCAAGCTTTTTGAAGTCAACGCCAGCAGCACGTAAATCTGCTGTTCGTCCAATCGAGATGCCATCCATCCTCTCCATCACAATGACATTCGTATGACATAAATCCCAATACATCTCTGGAATCATCAGCTTCTTTGAATCGACAAAGTAGCGACGCAACTGACTTGCGTTTGCTGCTTCGCGCATCAGATCCAATTCATCATGCAAGTGGGTGTCAAACTCAGCAACATTTTCACGAGGCTTTAAGCGACGCCCATCCTCAGAGAGTCTCTCAATAATTTTTGCTAAGTCATAAAGCAAAGCAAGATCGCCATCAATGATTGGCAGAATGCCAGGGCGCAGAACTTTAATAGCAACTGCGCGACCCTCCCACTCTGGATGCTTCTCAGTTCCACGTAATAAGCCAAAGTGCACTTGGGCTACAGAGGCACTAGCCACGGGAGTTGCATCAAAACTAATGAATACCTCCTCGATGGATTGTCCAAGCGCCTGTTCAATGAGGCGGCAAGATTCTTCATTAGAAAAAGGCGGGACTTGATCCTGTAGTTTCGCCAACTCGTTGGCAATGTCTTCAGGCAATAAATCGCGACGCGTAGAAAGTACTTGCCCAAATTTCACGAAGATTGGGCCCAACGCCTCTAGGGTCAAACGAATCCGCTCACCTCTAGGTAAAGATTGGCCTGGAGAGGTCCAACAAATGACAGTCAATATGCCACGACGAATACCAGGCTTCAGAATATCGCGCAGTAATGGCAACATGCCATAGCGCCATGCAGTAAAGAAAATAAAGGAAAGGCGGGCTAGACGACGCACAATGAATTAACCTTTTCGCTCTAAAATTTGGATGCGCTTTTCTATACGATCAACTGCATCACGCAAAGCGTTTAATTCATCTTTATGAATCATAAAAGAT
>NZ_NCJB01000556.1:1056-2096 GCF_002282275.1 Polynucleobacter sp. 39-46-10
AATGACATTCTCAAGTAAGTCAGTCGCTGCAGCTTTCCCGGCAGAAACGAATTTCTTACCTTGGCGTACAGCAAAATTAGCAGGCGCATCCCCGATGAAGCGCGCCAGATCTTCTTCATACTCCCACCGAATTTGTCCTACCAAGCGACCTAATAATTGCGCTAGGTCAGCATCGCCAGTGATCTTGACGGACTTCATAGCCTGCTCTCGTAAATTACCTGAACCTCCAGCCAAAACGCTCAGCACCTCAGAAGAGACTTCCAACTCAAGAGATGGAGCATCAATATTGCTCACAGCAACCAAAGAGCCCTCGGGCGCTATCTCAAAACACAAGTTGCCGATTGGCAAACCCAGCAAAATTACTTTGCCAGCATGTCGAGCCAACTCTGCCATAGCCCATGGTTCGGCTTTAAGCACGTGATTAATGCCTTGAGAGGCAGCAGAAGCGGCAATGTGATGGGTAGCAGAAGAAGCGGTAGTCATAAGCGTAAAAAACCCGCACAAGTGCGGGCTTTCAAGGGAAAGTACCTCAAGCTTAAACTAACTGAGAAATACCCGCTAGTACCCAGCCTCCAGGACCGCTTACAGGCTTACTTAAGTTCCAGATTTCAGAAAAATTATTTGCTTGTGCGCCTGCTTGTTCACGAATCATGCCTGTGAACTGAACGCTGCAGTAATAAGTATTGTCTGCCGTTTCAATTCCCAATAACTGTGCATTGAGGGTAACTACATCAGTTTGGTTAGCACTATCAGCACGACCTGATAGGTCTTGCTCAATCGTTGCAAACATTTCAGGCGTGGTGTACTCACGCAAAGCAGCTAAATCACCCTGATCCCATGCTTTTTGCAGGGTGGAGAAATATTGCTTTGCATTATCCAAAAATGCGTATTCATCAAAACCGGGTGGCAAGGTGGATTGGAATGGCGCTGGCTCACTAGCAATACCGCCAAAAGCATTTGCAGCTGGTGTAAATGCAGGCTCATGCCTTGGTACCTGATCCATATTGGCACGCTGCATTCCCTGGGAAGCCACTTGAGGA
>NZ_NCJB01000557.1:0-1033 GCF_002282275.1 Polynucleobacter sp. 39-46-10
TACTCTCGGCTTCAGGGCGATAGAGTTCATCACGGTGTGAGCCGCGAATAACATGCCAGTGCGTAGTGCCGGAATCAAACCACACATCCAAGGTGTCACGATTCTTCTCATATTGAGCCGCTTCTTCACCAAGCAGTTCAGCCACCTCAAGTTTTTGCCAAGCTTCAATACCTTCTTTTTCAACTCGCTTTGCAATCTCTTCGAGTAATTCAACCGTACGTGGATGTGGCTCACCACTTTCTTTATGAACAAAGAAAGCCATAGGTACGCCCCATTGACGCTGACGTGACAAGGTCCAGTCTGGACGGTTGGCAATCATGCTCTTGAGGCGCTGCTTACCCCAAGCCGGGAAGAACTCAGTATTTTCAATGCCAGTTAATGCTGCCTCTCGCAAACTTGCTTTGCCATCAGATGGTTTCTTATCCATGCTTGCAAACCACTGCGAGGTTGCACGATAAATAATCGGCGACTTGTGACGCCAGCAGTGCATGTAAGAGTGGGTATAGGTTTTATCTCGCAAGAGGCTGCCTGCTTCACGCATGGCTTCCACAATCTTCGGATTTGCTTTCCAAATGTATTCATTAGCAAAGAGTGGCAACCAAGAGGCATACACACCGTTACCCATGACTGGGTTCAAGATATCTTTATCCGCTAATTTATTTGCTTTGCATGATTTAAAGTCTTCCTCACCATAAGCTGGTGCAGAGTGCACAACACCAGTACCAGTATCGAGTGTGACGTATTCAGCTGGGTAGATTGGTGAGAGGCGCTTGTATCCCTCATGCAATGGAGCGAGTGGATGCCAAAACGAGATGTTGGCTAATTGACTACCTAAACAAGTTGCCATGACTTTACCTTCAAGGCCAAAATCTTCGAGGCAAGTTTCTACGCGATCCTTTGCCAAGATGAGCAGCTTATCGCCTGTATCGACTAAGGCGTAAGTAAGTTCCGGGTGAACATTCAAGGCTTGGTTAGATGGGATGGTCCAAGGTGTTGTGGTCCAAATCACAATCATTCCAGGCTTGGCTGGAAT
>NZ_NCJB01000558.1:0-1030 GCF_002282275.1 Polynucleobacter sp. 39-46-10
GTTGCGCATGGAACGCGAGAGTGGTTCGGTATAAGGCCGAGCCCTAATATTTATCCATATCGAGGAAACATCAATGGCTTCAGAGAAATCAAAGATCATTTACACGCTGACAGACGAAGCGCCATTATTGGCGACCTGTGCATTTTTACCAATCATTCGTACTTTTACAGCGCCAGCTGGGCTGCAGGTTGTAGAAAGCGACATTTCTGTTGCGGCACGTATCTTGGCAGAGTTCTCTGACTGCTTAACTGCTGAGCAGAAAGTGCCTGATAACTTAGCTGAGCTGGGTCGTATGACTTTATTGCCCGATACCAACATCATCAAGCTGCCGAATATCAGTGCTTCAGTGCCTCAGTTGCTCGCCGCCATTAAAGAATTGCAATCTAAGGGTTACAAGATCCCCGATTTCCCAGAAGATCCTAAGGATGACGCTGAAAAAGCAATTCGTACTCGTTACTCTAAGTGTTTGGGTAGTGCAGTAAACCCAGTATTGCGTGAAGGTAACTCTGATCGCCGCGCACCAAATGCGGTCAAACGTTATGCCCGCAAGAACCCACACTCTATGGGTGAGTGGAGCCAGGCTTCCCGTACGCACGTATCTCACATGCATGGTGGTGATTTCTACGCAGGTGAGAAGTCAATGACTATGACTAAGGCATGTGATGTGAAGATGGATTTGGTCACAAATAGTGGCAAGACCATCGTTCTCAAGCCAAAAGTCTCTTTACTTGCTGGTGAAATTATTGACAGCATGTATATGAGTAAGCAAGCGCTCTGGGAGTTCTACGAAAAAGAAATCGAAGATGCTTACAAGACTGGCATGATGTTGTCCTTGCACGTGAAGGCAACCATGATGAAGGTATCGCACCCAATCGTGTTTGGCCATGCTGTAAAGATTTTCTACAAAGATGCATTTGCAAAGCACGGCAAGTTGTTTGAAGAGTTAGGCGTTAATCCAAACAATGGTATGAGCAGCTTGTATGACAAGATTAAAACTTTGCCAGAATCTAAGCGCGAAGAAATCATTCAA
>NZ_NCJB01000559.1:0-1028 GCF_002282275.1 Polynucleobacter sp. 39-46-10
TGGGCTATCTCTTTTAGCTTGCTCAACACCACCAAGCGAGTTTGGGGTCTATCGACAGTCCGATGGAACGGTTGGGGTGCATGCCCCAAAAACCGCTAAAGATACCGAGGCACAGGCAGCCGCAGCAGAAGAGTGTAAAAAACTAGGAAAGCGAGGCGCCACTATTGTCGAATCTCGTAAAACAGTGAACGACCGCTTTCCTATGACTTACATTTTTAGGTGTACTAGCTATTAAGTTACAGCAGCTTAGCTAAGCAACCATTTCTTAATTGATTTATTAACACACATAGCATCTAAGGCAAGTCCAAAGAACTCTGAACCATTCGTTACCATGCTTTCAATAGCCTCAACCTTGCCAGACTTCACGCCACGCAGATAAGTTGCAGCACGATAGCGCAGGAAGTGCTCATTCTCACCTTCTTCGTTATCAGTGGAGCAGATTTCGAGACTGCCGTAACGGGTTTCTGGATTGATATTCAGAATGGAGAGGCCTAATGCACCAATCAACTTCTCCGGTACCGGAATAGGCACATATGAGTAGAGCGAAACTAACTGTTCTTGTTCGTCAACTTCAATAATGTGATCGACATCAAACACATCTTTTTCTGTCAATTCAGTTTCACCGGAATCGCCGCCACCAAAGGTAGACTCAAATTGCAACATTGCAGTATTGCTATCTTTGGAGATGTCGATCATGTCAGGGTAGCCAAGTAGGCCTTTCCACCAGTACATGAGTGAGAAGGTGCAGGGCTTTACTTCAACTAAACCCTTGCTGGTTGATTTGGCAAAGTACAAGCCAAAGAACTCATCATCTTCCTCGAGTCCATACTGATCCACCTTGAGATTTTTTGGCGCAGTTGCCTTAGGTGATTTCTTGGCAGCTTTCTTTGGGGCAGGTTTTTTAGCTGCCGGCTTTTTGGCAACTACTTTTTTAACTGCCTTCTTGGCTGCTGGCTTTTTGGCGACAGACTTTTTAGTTACTGGTTTTTTCACTACCTTTTTTACGGCCTTTTTAGCTGCCACTTTCT
>NZ_NCJB01000129.1:0-6262 GCF_002282275.1 Polynucleobacter sp. 39-46-10
ATTAACCTTATTCTTAACTTCAGAAGCTTCACATGACTAAACGCGCACTTCGTAATATCGCCATCATCGCCCACGTTGACCACGGTAAAACTACTTTGGTTGATCAACTCTTGCGCCAATCTGGCACATTTCGTTCTAATGAAAAAATGACCGAACGCGTCATGGACTCAAACGACTTGGAAAAAGAGCGTGGCATTACTATTTTGTCCAAGAACTGTGCGGTTGAGTATGACGGCACACACATCAACATCGTAGACACACCAGGACACGCCGACTTCGGTGGTGAAGTAGAGCGTGTGCTCTCCATGGTTGACGGTGTTTTGCTCTTGGTTGACGCGGTTGAAGGCCCAATGCCACAAACTCGCTTTGTAACCAAGAAAGCCTTGGCTCTTGGTTTGAAGCCTATCGTTGTGATTAACAAGGTTGACCGTCCAGGTGCACGTTGCGACTACGTAATCAATGCCACTTTTGAATTGTTTGACAAGCTTGGCGCTACGGAAGAGCAGTTGGATTTCCCAATCATCTATGCATCAGGCTTGAACGGCTATGCAGGCACCACAGAAGATGTGCGTGAAGGCGATATGCGCCCATTGTTTGATGCTGTTCTCAAGTATGTTCCTGTACGTGATGACGATCCAGATGGTCCTTTGCAATTCCAGATTTCTTCAATCGACTACAACAGCTATGTCGGTAAGATTGGCGTTGGCCGTATTAGCCGTGGACGTGTGAAGTCAGGCATGGAAGTAGTTTGCATGAACGGTCCGGATGGCGTGCCATTTAAAGGTCGAATTAATCAAGTATTGAAATTTAAAGGCCTCGAGCGCGAAATCGTTGATGAGGCGGTTGCTGGCGATATTGCCCTTATCAACGGCATTGAAGAGTTGGCAATTGGTACAACAGTTTGCGCAGTAGATAAACCAGATGCATTACCAATGCTGAAGATTGATGAGCCTACCTTAACTATGAACTTCATGGTGAACACTAGCCCATTAGCTGGTCGTGAAGGTAAATTTGTTACTAGCCGTCAGATCCGTGAGCGTCTTGATCGTGAGTTGAAAGCTAATATGGCTTTGCGCGTAAAAGAGACTGATGATGACACCGTATTTGAAGTGTCAGGTCGTGGTGAGTTGCATTTGACTATTCTGGTCGAAACCATGCGTCGTGAAGGCTATGAGATGGCGGTTTCCCGTCCACGCGTAGTATTCCACGAAGAGAATGGCGTCAAGATGGAGCCGTATGAGAACTTAACGGTTGACGTAGAAGATGCCACTCAAGGTTCCGTGATGGAAGATTTGGGTAAGCGCAAGGGCGAGTTACAAGATATGGTGAGTGACGGAAAAGGTCGTACCCGTCTTGAGTATCGTATTCCTGCGCGTGGTCTGATTGGTTTTCAGGGTGACTTCATGACCATGACTCGCGGTAACGGTTTAATGAGTCATACATTTGACTCTTATGCTCCAGCCAAAGATGGCATTTTGGGCGAGCGTCATAACGGCGTATTGATCAGTCAAGATGATGGCGAGGCAGTTGCTTACGCTATTTGGAAGCTACAAGATCGTGGTCGTATGTTTGTAAAGCATGGCGACCCAGTTTATGAAGGTATGGTCATTGGTATCCATAGTCGCGACAACGACTTGGTTGTGAACCCGATTAAAGGTAAGCAATTAACCAACGTACGCTCTTCTGGCACTGATGAAGCGGTTCGTTTGGTGACACCAATTGATTTGACTTTGGAATACGCTGTTGAATTTATCAGTGATGATGAATTGGTTGAAGTAACGCCGAAAAGTGTACGAATTCGTAAGCGCTACTTGAAAGAGCATGACCGTAAGAAAGCTTCCCGCGAGTAATTTCGCAGAGTTGCTTCACTGGGTTACTTTAGTAAGTCATTTGGTTTGTAAATAAGAGTCACCTTTGGGTGGCTCTTATTTTTCCTCCATAGCAATATTCTTAAAACCTTAGTAGATTATTTATTTCATGCTGCCATCCATTGAACAACGCCTTGCCCAAGAGTTATCCGCTAAACCTGCCCAAGTGGCTGCTGCTATCGCGCTGATGGATGAGGGTGCAACAGTTCCCTTTATCGCTCGTTATCGTAAAGAAGCAACCGGTGGTTTGGATGACACGCAACTGCGGTTGTTGGAAGATCGCCTGGGGTATTTACGAGAGTTGGAAGAGCGTCGTAAAGCCATTGTTGCTTCAATTGAAGAGCAGGGCAAGATGACTCCGGAGTTGCTCAAGTCCATCATGCTCGCAGAGGATAAGACGCGCTTAGAAGATCTTTATTTGCCATACAAGCTAAAGCGTCGCACTAAAGCGCAAATCGCCTTAGAGGCGGGATTAGAGCCTCTAGCTAATGATCTACTTGCTAATCCGATGTTAGACCCAGAGACTGAGGCGGCTAAATACCTTAAAAAAGCATTTACATCCGATCAAGGTGAGAACCCTGGTGTAGTTGATGCCAAAGCCGCCCTGGAAGGTGCCCGTCAGATTTTGATGGAGCGCTTTGCTGAGGATGCTGGTCTGGTGCAATTGCTCAGAACCTATTTGCAGGAACATGGCGTTGTGGAATCCAAGGTGATTGCTGGTAAAGAGCAAGAGGGTGAGAAATTTGCAGATTATTTTGATTACTCCGAGCCTGTTTCGGCAATTCCATCACACCGTGCCTTAGCTTTATTTAGGGGTCGTCGTGAGCAAATGCTGATGGTCAATTTGCGCCTGGATACCGAGGAAGAAAAACCGAAATGGGATGCGCCACATAATCCATGCGAATCCCGCATTGCTAACCAATTCAAGATCAAAAATGAAGGTCGTCCTGCGGATCAGTGGTTGGCAGAGACTGTGCGTTGGACTTGGCGCATTAAGTGCTCCATGCATTTGGAGTCAGAATTGATGAGCGCTTTGCGTGAGCGTTCTGAGGCTGAGGCAATTAACGTCTTTGCTCGTAACCTCAAGGATTTACTGCTGGCCGCACCTGCAGGACCAAAGGTCACTATTGGCCTTGATCCTGGCATGAGAACGGGTGTGAAGGTAGCTGTTGTTGATGCTACCGGTAAGGTGGTCGATACCGATGTCATCTACCCGCATCAGCCTAAGAATGATTGGGCTGGTTCATTGCATGTCCTAGCGAAATTAGCTGAGAAACACAAGGCAACCTTAATCTCAATCGGTAATGGTACGGCCTCACGCGAGACGGATAAGTTGGCGCAAGATTTAATCAAGGCTAAACCAGAACTCAAGCTCACCAAGATTGTTGTATCTGAAGCGGGGGCGTCGGTTTACTCCGCCTCTGAGTACGCCTCAAAAGAATTGCCTGGCATGGACGTATCTTTGCGCGGAGCAGTATCCATTGCCAGAAGATTGCAAGATCCTTTGGCGGAATTGGTAAAGATTGATCCAAAGTCGATTGGGGTGGGTCAGTACCAGCATGATGTGATGCAGACCCAGTTGGCGAAGTCACTGGTAGCAGTGGTTGAGGACTGTGTAAACGCGGTTGGTGTGGATGTGAATACAGCATCAGCACCTTTGTTAGCAAGAGTTTCTGGTCTCAGCAGCACCGTTGCAGAGGGTATTGTGACTTACCGAGATAGTAATGGCGCTTTTCAGACTCGAGCAGATTTACGTAGCGTGCCACGCTTAGGCGATAAGACCTTTGAGCAGGCGGCTGGATTCTTGCGCATCATGAATGGGACTGATCCTCTAGATGCATCTGCAGTCCATCCAGAATCCTATCCTTTGGTAGAGAAGATTCTGAAAGATATTAAGAAGGGCGTTAAAGAAGTCATTGGCGATGCTGGAATACTCAAAGGTCTCAATCCGGAAAAGTATGCCGATGAGAAGTTTGGCGTTCCCACCGTCACTGACATCATCAAGGAACTAGAAAAGCCAGGTCGCGATCCACGTCCGGAGTTCACCACGGCAACATTTAAAGATGGCGTAGAAAAAATCAGCGACCTAAAGGCTGACATGATCTTGGAAGGCGTGGTCACGAACGTTGCTGCTTTTGGTGCGTTCGTAGATATTGGCGTTCATCAAGATGGCCTTGTACATATTTCCGCATTAGCTAATACCTTTGTTAAAGATCCGCATACAGTCGTCAAAGCCGGTCAGGTTGTGAAGGTTAAAGTGCTGGAAGTAGATGAAAAGCGTAAGCGGATTGCACTGACGATGAGACTCTCTGATGAGGCTCCTAAAGCATCCTCAGGCGCAAAACCTGAGCAAAGACCGAACCGACCAGGTGCCCCACGAGCCCCAGAGGCTAGAAGGCAGCAGGAAGACAGAAGATCTGCACCCCCAATGAATAATGCAATGGCAGATGCCTTGCGTAAACTCAAGGGCGGTAGTTAGTAACAAATCGTTACACTCTGAATAAATAGGTGTAACTAAAAATAGGCATAGACATAAAGAGCAAATGATCCTCATGAAACATATCCTGTCGGCTTTACTGGCCTTCTATGCCTTCGTGTCAATTTCATGGGCTCAAACAGCTCCAACAGTAGCTGCAGCTTCAGATCTCAAGTTTGCTTTAGAAGAAATTGCTGCAAACTACAAGTCTGATAAAGGGCAGGATGTGAAGTTGGTGTTCGGCTCATCTGGCGTCCTCTGGCAACAGGTCAAAAATGGCGCACCTTTTGGTTTGCTCATGTCTGCTGATGAGGCTTATATAGATGACCTGTACAAAAATGGCCTAACAGTAGATGAGGGCAGTCTTTATGCAATCGGCAGAATCGTGCTCTTGCAGAAAAAAGGAAACTCAATCAAGCTTAGTGCTGATAAAGATGGCCTAATTAAAGCAATTCAGGCTGCAAAGAAAATTGCCATAGCCAATCCAGATCATGCGCCATACGGTAGGGCGGCAAAAGAATATCTCTTGAACATTGGGGTCTGGGACCAGGCTCAGCCTAAGCTGGTATTTGGGGAAAATATTTCTCAGGCGACGATGTTTGCTTTGACGGGGTCGGCTGATTTTGCGATCTCTGCTTTATCTCTGGCCTCATCACCACAAATTCAGGCTCAGGCAAATGATGTGTTGATACCGGATAGCTTGCATAAGCCTCTGAAGCAAAAGATGGCTCTAATTAAAAATACCGCCCCAAGCGCTAAGGATTTCTACTTCTACCTCAGAGAGCCAAAATCAAAGCAAGTAATGACGCGTTATGGTTTTTCTGTGCCGCGATAGGGTCGTAACCCCTTAAACTATCCTGGGCGTCTTAAAGCTGTCTGCTATCTTGACTTTGGTGAGTAAGGCGGCTGCTGCGAGCCTTTACTCTGACTCAAGCCTTAGATAGGCTCGACTAATATTACCCTTATGCAAATCTTTAAAGTTGGCTAGATATTCAAATTGAGGTGCGCTAGCCAGATTCTTCACTGCGCTCTCAACCCCAGCCATATTCTCAGCATATTTCTTGATGCCTCTAACAATGAAGGCGAGATAGTCGCCAGTCTGTGCTTTAGCGACCTTGATATTGGTAAGTGAGCCATGTCCAGGGACGATGATTTTTGGTTTCATTGCTTCAATTTGATTAAAAGCATCTAACCACTTTGTGGCATCACTTTGGGGCAGTATTCCCAGTAGTCGATCAACATAGATATGATCACCTGAAAATAAAATTCCAGAGCTTGGGAGATAAACAACGGCGTCACCAGCAAAGTGAGCATGGTTCAAATATCGAATCTCGATATCAACGCCACCAAGATTGAGTTTTGCATAATCAGTTTCCAGGGCTTTTGGGCTGGTAAATGGAGTAGTGCCATCAGCCCTTTCTTTAAGGGCTGTCTGAATGCTGGTAATTTGACCCAAACCTAGGCTTGATTGGGTAATGACCGTTCTTTTAAGTGCAATGATTTCTGCACCTTGCTTGGCAAAATAATCATTGCCAAGCCAGCGGTGATCTTGTGACCCTGTATTAATGACCCAGCGCACCTTTTTGCCGGTCAGCGTTTTTACTTCTTTCTCAAGAATGGCCGCTCCCTGGGGCGATGCTCCACTATCAATCAAAATGGCGCCATCAGGGGTATCAATGACTCCAAAGTTCGCATTAAGACCATAGTTCTCATAAGTTCTTGGGCCAATAGAGCCAATCAGGGCGTACGTATTTTTATCTAGCTTAATGGGCTTTAGGTCTGCATTTTGAGCAAAAGCGGTATGAATGCATGCTGTGAATACGCAGGCAATTAAATATACGAATCTTTTGATTTGTAAAGACATGGTTATGACCTTAATAATTAAAACAAGAAGTGCTAATCGGCGCTCTTGTTATTT
>NZ_NCJB01000130.1:0-6259 GCF_002282275.1 Polynucleobacter sp. 39-46-10
ACATTTCTTTTCGCACCACGGAAAATGAATGTACAAAGACAGCGGGGGTAGGGCGGTGAGTTTTGGCGTAGTGGCCAAAACGGGATTAAGCGTGTTCAGCACGGCTTTGAAGTTTTGCAATGAGTTCGCGTAATGCTTGGCCACGGTGGCTAATGAGATTCTTCTCTGAAGATTCTAGTTCTGCGGCAGTGATGCCGAGCTCAGGCAAAAGGAAGTGCGGGTCGTAACCAAATCCATAACTTCCCTTGGCCTCATCAATCATTTGCCCATACCAGCGGGTTTGCACGATGAGCGGTTCAGGGTCATTGGCACTATTGACCATCACGAGCGCGCAGACATAATGCGCTCCACGATCCGCTTTCCCTTTGAGGGCTGCAATCAGTTTTTGATTGTTAGCAGCGCTATCCCCATCAACACCTGCATAACGCGCTGAGTAGACTCCAGGTGCGCCATCTAATGCGTGGGCACAAATTCCGGAGTCATCGGCAAGAGCAGGTAGGCCACTAGCTGCGCTGGCATGACGTGCTTTAGTCAAGGCATTCTCAACAAAAGTGTGATGCGGCTCTTCTGCTGACGGAATGGCCAACTCACCCTGAGGGATAACCTGAAAATGAAAGGGCGCCAAGAGCTCCTGGAACTCTCGAACCTTACCGGCATTGTTAGAAGCGAGAACGAGTTTTTGCACCAGCTACCCTTTGATCTTTTATTTAAATGCTTCTTTTTGGAGTTGCGTTAAATCCGCAATACCTTGCTCTGCTAAATCTAAGAGCGCATTTAATTCAGAGCGGGAGAATGCTGCGCCTTCAGCAGTACCTTGCACTTCAATCATTCCGCCTTTGCCGGTCATAACGACATTCATATCCGTATCGCAAGAAGAGTCTTCTGGGTAATCCAAATCAAGCACTGGCACGCCTTGGTAGATGCCAACAGAAATCGCTGCAACGCTATCAATAATAGGATCTGATTTCAGTACACCACTTTGCAGGAGGGTATTAATCGCATCACGTGCGGCAACATAAGCGCCCGTAATTGATGCGGTTCTGGTTCCACCGTCAGCTTGCAAGACGTCGCAATCTAGGTGGATAGTTCTTTCACCCAATATTTTGAGATCAAAGACGCTACGCATCGCACGGCCAATCAAGCGCTGAATCTCTTGTGTGCGACCAGACTGCTTACCTCGTGCAGCTTCACGATCGCTACGGGTGTGAGTGGAGCGGGGGAGCATGCCGTATTCAGCAGTAACCCAACCTTCACCTGAGCCTTTTTTATGGGGAGGTACCTTTTCCAGAATACTGGCGGTACAGAGTACCTTGGTATCACCAAAAGCAATCAGAACTGAGCCTTCTGCATGCTTGGTAAAAGCACGGCTGATACTCACTGGGCGCAATTGCGTAGGGGTGCGGCCACTAGGGCGGGTGATGTTGGGCTTGGTCATGGGGTTTGGTCCTAAAGATCTACAATGTCCATATGATATCGAGCATGACTGGTTATGGCAGCGCTTCACGCCAAGTCTCCCTAGGAGCTGGTGTAGTAGCTGATCTGCAGGTGGAATGTCGGGCTGTCAACAGCCGCTTTCTGGATTTGGGCTTTCGTCTTCCGGACGAATGTCGCGGGGCTGAGCCTGCCTTAAGAGAAATGGCGACTCAAAGCCTTGCTCGAGGCAAGGTCGAGTTTCGGGCCGCATGGCGCGTTAATTCGGGTGCAGCGGGGGCGGCCAAAGCCAACCCCCATGCCTTGGGTGCTCTAAACAAAGATCGTTTAGATGCCCTATACACCCTCCAGGAGCATGCTCAAGTCGCTTTTCCTCATGCTGAAGCATTGCGGATTGCAGATATTTTGCGCTGGCCTGGCATTGTTTCTGAACCAAGAGGTGAGGAAGAGGGTTGGATTACCGCTACTCTGGAAGCTGGTCGCGCAGCTTTAACTGCCTTAATGGATAGCCGCCATGCAGAAGGCAAGGCCCTAGTCACAGTATTAACGACCATCACAAGCAAAATGCGTGAGATTGTGAAGAGCATTGAGCCTAAGGTGCCGGCTTACGTTTCTCAGTATCAAGAAAAACTCACTGAACGCTTGGCTGAAGCATTAGCAGCTCAAGAGCAGGGCAAGGGCAGTTCTGGCACGGAGTTGATGGAGCGTATTCGTCAGGAAGTGGTGCTCTACGCAGTTCGTATCGATGTTGCGGAAGAGTTTGCTCGACTCAAGACTCATCTTCAGGCAGTAGATACTGCTCTGGCAGGTAAAGGGCCAGTTGGAAAACGTTTAGATTTCTTGATGCAAGAGTTGAATCGTGAAGCCAACACCTTGAGCTCTAAATCTGTTTCAGAAGAATGTACTCAAGCTGCTTTAGAGCTCAAGCTCTTGATTGAGCAGATGCGTGAACAAGTCCAAAATTTAGAGTAACTATCCCTTACACAAATTATTATGGCCAGCCCTAAACCTAAAGCTAACCTATCTCCCGCTTATCAAGGCAGCATGTTGATGATCGTTGCCCCATCAGGCGCTGGAAAATCTTCTTTGGTGAATGCCTTATTGCAAGAAGATACGGCGCTCAAGCTCTCCCTTTCCACTACAACACGTGCGCCAAGGCCAGGCGAGGTGGATGGCAAGGACTATCGCTTTATTAAAAGAGATGAATTTATAGCGGAACGCGATCAAGGTAATTTTTTGGAGCATGCGGAAGTGCACGGCAATTTTTACGGCACCTCCAAAGCTTGGATCGAAACCCAGATGAAAACCGGGCGCGATGTGATGCTCGAGATCGACTGGCAGGGCGCCCAGCAAATTCGTCAAATTATTCCCGAAGTGCAGTGGATCTTCATCTTCCCGCCTTCATTTGAGGCCTTAGAGGAGCGCTTGCGTAAACGTGGGCAGGATGATGAGGAAACCATTCAGAGAAGGTTGGCTGCAGCCCATTTAGAGCTTCAGCATGCCCATGAAGCGGATTTCATTGTCATCAACGATGATTTTGAGCAGGCTTTAATTGATTTACGCCATGTTGTTGCTGCCAGCCGCTTACGCTCAGGGCCAATTATGGCTCGCAACCCAGCGCTTTTAAGGCGGCTTGGGGTCTAATCAGTTATCCTATAGGTATTGAAGCTAAATTTAAGTGAGTTCAGCATGGCCCGTATTACTGTAGAAGATTGTCTAAAAACTATCCCAAATCGTTTTGAGCTGGTGTTGGCCGCGACTTATCGCGCACGTCAATTAGTTCAAGGTCACTCCCCACGTGTTGAGTCCAGAGATAAAGCAACTGTAGTTGCCTTACGTGAAGTTGCTGCTGGTGTAACTGACCGTGACATGTTGACCAAAGTACCTTTGTAATTCAGGGGTTCCGTTGTGGAGCTCCCCTTAGGCGACCAAAACACATCGGAATCCAAAGGTCGGGTCTCGCCTAAAGAGACTGTTAATAGCGATAAGTCTTCCATCATCGCAACATTGTTAGCTCAATCGAGCCGACATTTATTTGGCCCTACCTCTGCGCCAGCACTGCCACTAAAGCATCAGGTTGTTTCTATCGATGGCCTGATTTCTAAAATAGGCTATCTCAAGCCTGAAGAGGTTACGCTCATTAAGCAAGCATTTCATTTTGCAGATGCGGCTCATCTCGGGCAGTATCGTCACAGTGGCGAACCTTACATTACCCATCCTGTATCCGTTGCTGAATTGTGTGCCACCTGGCATTTAGATGCTTCCTCCATCATGGCGGCTTTGCTGCATGATGTAATTGAAGATACGGGATGTACTCAAGCTGATCTAGTTGGAAAGTTTGGCAGCAAAGTAGCCGAGCTTGTCGAAGGTTTGACCAAGCTGGATAAATTGGAGTTCCAAAGTCATGCTGAAGCGCAAGCAGAAAGCTTTCGTAAGATGTTTATGGCAATGGCCCGTGATGTGCGAGTCATTCTGGTCAAGCTAGCTGATCGCACACACAATATGCGTACGCTTGATGCTGTACCGATGGAAAAGCGTCGCAGGGTAGCTACCGAGACCATTGAGATCTATGCTCCGATTGCCCATCGCTTAGGCCTCAATATTATTTACCGCGACTTGCAGGACTTGAGTTTCCGTTATTCGATGCCTATGCGCTTTAGGGTAATCGAAGATGCAGTGAAGCGGGCGCGTGGCAATCGCAAAGAGATGGTAGAAAAGATTTTGCAGAACGCCCGTATGGCTTTTGCAAAAGTGAATCTCGAAGTTGATCTACAAGGCCGAGAAAAAACCCTCTTCAGTATTTACAACAAAATGCGAAGCAAGCATCTGAGCTTTTCTCAAGTGCTCGATGTCTATGCCTTTAGGGTTACTGTGCACTCGATTGATGAGTGCTATCGTGCTCTCGGAATTTTGCATGCTCTCTATAAGCCAATGCCTGGCAAGTTTAAGGACTACATTGCGATTCCTAAGCTCAACGGCTATCAGTCCTTGCACACAACCCTCTTAGGGCCATCGGGTGTGCCGGTTGAGTTTCAGATACGTACTGGCGATATGCATGCGGTCGCTGAGGCTGGTGTTGCTGCGCACTGGGCATATAAGGATGGCGGACCGGATATGAGCGAGGTACAAAACCGGGCTCATCAATGGCTGCAATCCTTGATTGATATTCAGGACAGTAGTGGGGATTCACAAGAATTCTTAGAACACGTCAAAATTGATTTGTTCCCCGACGCAGTGTATGTTTTTACTCCAAAGGGTCAGATTAGAGCCTTGCCACGTGGCGCTACCGCCTTAGACTTTGCTTATTCAATTCATAGTGATGTGGGCAACACTTGTGTTGCAGTCAAAATTAATGGCATGCAATTACCGCTACGTAGTGAGTTAAAGAATAGCGATATTGTTGAAGTGGTGACATCGGCCAACTCCCAGCCAAATCCGGGCTGGTTGGCATTTGTTAGGACAGGCAAAGCTCGCGCCTCTATTCGTCACTCACTAAAGACCAAGCACTACGCCGAGTCTTTACAGTTGGGCGAGCGCCTCTTGGCGCATGCTTTGCGTCAACAAGGGGTGGATGCCGGCCTCTTATCTCCAGAGATCTGGGAAAAGTTATTGCACTGGACTGGTGATAAAACGCGCGAAGAGGCCTGTGTCAACATTGCTTTGGGTCGCAGATCCCCGCAAGAGTTAGCTATTCGATTGAAGATCTTGATTGATGACGAGGGTGGTTCAGAGCAAATGCGCTTGGGCGCGGCAGATTGGGTTACTCCTCATCAGGAAATTGCCTCACATCACCATCAGCGTCAGGCTATTTTGGTCGATGGTCGCGAAGGAAATTCGATAAGCTTTCAAACCTGTTGCCATCCGATCCCAGGCGACAACATTATTGGCTATCTCGGAAAGGGTGAAGGTTTACAGGTACACACTAATGACTGTCCAGTAGCCCTCAAAATGCTTTCGAAGGATAGCGACAAGTGGGTAGAGGTCGAGTGGGGCAAAGAGGTTAACCGAGAATTTGAGGTTGATCTTGCAATCGATACCCGCCAAGGAAAGGGTGTTCTGGCTAGAGTGGCTAGTAGTGTGACTGCTGCGGACTCCAACATCATGAACGTATCTATGGATGACCGATATAAAGAAGATGCCGTTACGATTCGATTCACAATACAAGTATCAGATCGTTTACACCTTTCCAAGGTCATGCGTAGCCTGCGCACCAATCATGATGTGATGCGCGTGACTCGAGTTCGGGCTAGCTAATTTATTTACCTACTATTGGTACTGAACATCTAGGATTTCAATTTCACTAGGGCCCGATGGCGTCTGAATTTTGACGCAATCACCTACGCGTGCTTTGATCAGAGCCTTCGCAATCGGGGAGACCCAACTGACGTGACCAAGCTCTAAATCAACCTCATCAACGCCCACAATAGTGATAGTCGTCTCCTTGCCTGCATCGACACCCTCTAGGCTTGCATAAGTCACAGTGGCCCCAAAAAAAACCTGCTCAGCATCTGCGTCACCCGATTTTCGGGCTTGGTTATCGACTACTACAGCAAATTCTAGGCGCTGGTTCAGGAAGCGAATCCGTCGATCTATCTCTCGAAGTCGCTTTTTTCCGTAGATATAGTCGCCATTTTCAGAGCGGTCGCCATTGGATGCGGCCCAGTGAACAACCTTGACAACCTCAGGCCGATCAAGGTCCAGGAGCTGTAAAAGCTCGCTTTTGATGCGTTCATGACCAGCGGGTGTGATGTAGTTCTTCTCTTCCATGGCATAATTATGGCTGTTGCGGCTGTAGCTCAGCTGGATAGAGTACTTGGCTACGAACCAA
>NZ_NCJB01000560.1:0-1024 GCF_002282275.1 Polynucleobacter sp. 39-46-10
TCAGAATGGCAATCAATTGATTCATGGACATACTCATCTTCCCAGGCACCATCAAGAAAATCTTTTGGGCCAAGAATGGCAGCGCTGGGTCTTATCCGATTGGGATTTAGATCACCCGGAGAGTGGACGACCACGCGCAAGTGCACTACTCATTAACCAAGAAGGCGTTCGATACGCCGACCTGATTAAGACTTAATTCTGTTACCTAAGTTAACAGATGGAATATTTCGATAAGCACTGCACCATCTGACCAAAAATACGCGGGTTTGCACACATTACTTCACCGCTTTGCAAGAAGCCTTCTTCGCCGCGGTAGTTGCCGATGAGCCCACCTGCTTCAGTAATTAATAATGCGCCTGCAGCCATATCCCAGGGCTTGAGATCACTCTCAAAGAATCCATCGTAACGACCAGCAGCAACATAAGCTAAATCCAAAGATGCAGCACCAGGACGACGCAGACCAGCACAATTTCGTGACATCTCTGCAAAGATTTTTAAATACTTTTCTAGATCCTGATCTTCGCGATACGGAAAACCGGCGCCAAGTAAAGAATTAGCTAAACGGTCTTGAGTGGCAACACGTAAACGCCGGCGGTCTAAGTAGGCGCCTGCACCACGTGTAGCGGTAAAGAGTTCGTCGCGAGTTGGGTCATACACCACTGCTTGCTGAGTGATGCCGTTGACTGAGAGCGCAATCGAAACTGCATATTGCGGAAAGCCATGAATAAAGTTGGTTGTGCCATCCAAGGGATCAATGATCCATACGTTTTCAGCATCGCTATTTTGCGCGCCAGTCTCTTCAGCTAAGAAACCATGTGTTGGATATGCTTCGCTGAGCGTCTCAATAATGGCCGCTTCAGCTTGTCTGTCCACCTCGGTAACAAAGTCATTATGTTGTTTGCGGTCAACCTGAAGGCGCTCTAAATTGAGAGAAGCCCTATTAATCACGGTTCCGGCACGACGGGCAGCCTTAACGGCCACATTTAACATGGGATGCATAGTATTGATGGACAAATTAAATAAG
>NZ_NCJB01000561.1:0-1023 GCF_002282275.1 Polynucleobacter sp. 39-46-10
TCATCCAAGTCATTCTCATCATCAGAATCGCTTTCAGCAATACGCTGCAGGCCAGACAAACGAGTGCCTTCATCAACGTTGATCAAAGTGACGCCTTGTGTGGCACGCCCCATTTCACGAATCTCTGAAACACGTGTGCGCACTAAGATGCCGCCAGTAGTAATCAACATGATTTGATCTTCAGGAGAAACCAGAGCAGCAGCAACTACTTTACCGTTACGTTCAGTTGTTTGGATTGCGATCATGCCCTTAGTGCCACGGCCATGACGAGTGTATTCACCAATCGGTGTGCGCTTACCAAAACCATTCTCAGTGGCAGTCAGCACGCTGCTTGGAATAGCGAGACCATTCTCATCAACAACAGTAGCCTCAACACCTTCGGCAGCTTCAGCCGGAGCAACTAACATGGCGATGACTTGATGACCTTCACCCAAGTTCATACCACGTACGCCGCGCGCTGTACGACCCATTGGACGCACATCATTCTCGTCAAAGCGCACTGCTTTACCAGCGTCAGAGAACAACATCACATCATGCTGACCGTCAGTAATAGCTGCACCAACTAAGAAATCGTTTTCATTTAAATCAACGGCAATAATTCCAGCCTTACGTGGATTGGAGAAGTCAGACAACCGCGTCTTCTTCACGGTACCCAGGCTTGTTGCCATAAAGACGTAATGATCATCTTGGTATCCCTTGATTGGGAGAATTACCGTGATCTTTTCGCCCTCAATCAATGGGAACATATTGACGATTGGCTTACCGCGTGAGTTGCGGCTGCCTTGTGGAACTTCCCACACTTTGAGCCAGTACATACGTCCACGATCAGAGAAGCACAGAATGATGTCATGTGTATTCGCAACGAAGAGGGTTTCAATCCAGTCTTCATTCTTAGTGGCTGCAGCTTGTTTGCCACGACCACCGCGTTTTTGCGCACGGTATTCACTCAGAGGCTGGCTCTTCATATAACCAGTGTTCGAAAGCGTGACCACCATATCTTGCGGAGTGATCAAGTCTTCTGTG
>NZ_NCJB01000562.1:0-1022 GCF_002282275.1 Polynucleobacter sp. 39-46-10
GGGAGGCTGGCCAGAAGCTCGCCTTGCAGATGATCTTAGGCAATCGCTTGCCTGATAAAGCTCTGATTGAGGCTTATCGCACCCTCTTGACTGATCCGGACTTAGATCCTGCATTCAAAGAGTTGGCGCTGACTTTACCTGCCGAGACCTATCTGTATGAGCAGTGTGCAAGCGTTGATCCTCAGCAGATTTATGCTGCCCGTCGTGCTTTCCGCCATGCTATTGCCAGCGAGTTGAGAATTGAGTGGGCTGCCCTCTACCAGCAGATGCAGACTCCAGGATCATTTAACCCTGATGCAGCAAGTGCTGGTAAGCGTGCATTAAAGAATCTTGCGCTCAGCATGTTGCTCGAAGCGGATCCACTAATCTGGTCACCCATGGCAGTCAATCAATATCAGAATGCTGACAACATGACTGACCGATATGCAGCTCTAGCTGGTTTGGTGATTCATGGAAGTAAATCTGCAGCAGCTTGTCTGGAAGATTTTTATACCCGATTTGCTGATGATGCTTTAGTAATCGATAAGTGGTTTGCATTGCAATCCAGCAGACCCCCAGTCGCTAATGCTGAATCTACCTTGGATGTGGTTAAGCGTTTACGTGAGCACGAAGCTTTCAAGATGAATAACCCCAATCGAGTGCGCAGCGTTATTCATGCATTTTGTATGAATAATCCCGCCAGCTTCCATCAAAGCGATGGAAGTGGTTATGCATTTTGGGCGGAATCTGTTCTTGCCCTGGATCCAATTAACCCGCAGGTTGCTGCTCGTTTGGCAAGGGGTCTAGATCGTTGGCGCCACTTTGCCAAGCCTTACCAAGACCATATGCTGGCAGCCCTGAAGAAGGTCGATGCTTGCGAAACCCTCTCTCCAGATGTGAAAGAGGTGGTTTCTAAGGCTTTAGGCAATTAAGTCAGTTGGAACAAGGCAAAATAGAGCCCATACAGAAATAAACCCCATTACGGAGAAACTCCTTTTGAGCGCTTCAAGTACTTTTAATACCAATTTCAAGCAATATCTATC
>NZ_NCJB01000563.1:0-1021 GCF_002282275.1 Polynucleobacter sp. 39-46-10
AACCTTGCTCAGCACCTCGCCATCCAAATCACCCTGAATGGGGTAATCGCGAGTTTCATTTCACAAAAGAATTGTGGATCGAAGAAGATGACTTTGAAACACCAGCCCAGAGCGCTCTGCAGCATCTGAAACTCTACGAGTGACTACACCAGCCCCAGTAAAGATCGTAGACACCTCATGGTCTACACCCGGCAAGTGTTTGAGCTTGACAGCATCGATTTGCTGAAGCTTCTCAGTATTAATCACTGCCGACATAGCGTAGAGAGGAATAGCGCCACCGGTGTAACCCGTACCGCCTCCGCGAGGAATGATGGTTAAACCCAACTCAACACAGGCTTTCACTAAACCAGGGATTTCAGATTCGTAATCCGGCTTTAGCACTACCAGTGGAAACTCAACACGCCAGTCTGTTGCATCAGTCACATGCGCTGCACGTGAGACACCATCAAAACAAATATTGTCAGAGGCAGTAATGCGGCCCAACTCTTTACGAGCGCGCTTACGAATTTCAGTAACTTCCTTAAAGCCCTGCTCAAAACTTTCAACGGCATGATGTGCGGCTTTCAACAAAACCTGAACTTGCTCAGCAGATTCACCACTAGATCTTTTCTTCACCTCGCCAAGACGATGCCACAAAGCATCAATCAACAATTTGCGACGATTGGCGTTATCTAATAGGTCATCTTGCAAGAAAGGATTACGTTGTACTACCCAGATATCACCCAGAACTTCGAATAGCATGCGAGCCGAGCGGCCAGTGCGACGCACTCCACGCAAATCATTCAGAACGCGCCATGACTCCTCACCCAACAAGCGAATAACGATTTCACGATCGGAAAAAGAGGTGTAGTTGTAGGGGATTTCGCGGAGGCGGGGTGAGCCCGCTTCGGCATCCAACAACTGGTTCAAAGCTAATGGAGCGTTCATAGCGTCATATTTGATAAATATGCATTTTAATTGAGGGATCCTGATATTGGCAGGAAACCAAGAAAGATGTTGGTCTAAGGCGATAAACCCTTGC
>NZ_NCJB01000564.1:0-1020 GCF_002282275.1 Polynucleobacter sp. 39-46-10
TGTCGAAGTTGCATTCTTCTTCGCTGGCATGAACGTTTTCAATCGTTAATTCACGATTGCTAACGAACAACCTATTTAATACATAAGTAGGCGCATTGACCTCCCCGCGCGTAAATCTCTTAGATTTTGACGCTGACCAAATGGCAGCGTACGTCGCGGGGTTGAATGAAAAGCCCTTTAGGGCTAAGCAACTCATGCAGTGGATACACCAACGTGGAGTATCCGACATCAACGACATGAGCGATTTGGCAAAAAGCTTTAGAGCAACCCTGCTCGATAAAGCGCAAGTTCTTTCTCTCCCAGTCATTAAAGACGAGCATGCAGCTGACGGCACCCGCAAGTGGTTGCTCGATGTTGGAGCTGGCAATGCCGTGGAGTCTGTATTTATTCCTGAAGATGATCGTGGCACCTTGTGCATTTCGTCTCAGGCTGGCTGTGCGGTCAATTGCCGTTTTTGCTCAACTGGGCATCAGGGCTTCTCACGCAATCTCACCGCCGGTGAAATCATTGGGCAACTCTGGTTTGCAGAGCATTTACTCCGCACGGATCCAAATGCAGTACGTCGTATTGAAAAATACCCAACCCCAGGTTGGGAGCACACCGGTCGCGTGATCTCGAACGTGGTCTTGATGGGTATGGGTGAACCTTTGCTTAACTATGACAACGTAGTTACTGCATTGCGGCTTATGCTTGATGACCGAGCCTATGGTTTGTCGCGTCGTCGTGTGACCGTATCCACTTCTGGCGTTGTGCCAATGATTGATCGCTTGGCTCAGGATTGCCCGGTAGCATTAGCGGTCTCATTGCATGCTCCGAATGACAAGTTGCGCGATCAGCTTGTTCCCCTCAATCAAAAATATCCTTTAAGAGAATTGCTCGCTGCGTGCGAACGGTATTTGCCGTTTGCCCCGAGGGATTTCTTGACCTTTGAATACTGCATGCTCGACGGCGTAAATGACTCTGATATTCAGGCAAAAGAGTTGGTACGCCTATTAGCCAATATCAAGTGCAAGATCAACC
>NZ_NCJB01000565.1:0-1019 GCF_002282275.1 Polynucleobacter sp. 39-46-10
TAACAAGGCTTCGCCATCTAAACTTTCTTTATAGATGTCTGGCTTGAGCATTCCCGCAATGCTTAGGCGCGAATTTTTCCAACTGGTTTTAAAGTCTTTGAAAATCCAGTGGGCCCGTTCATTCAGTCGCCCGGGATCTTTTGGTTTACCCGCAGCGTGCCATCCTTTTATGCATCTTCCACCTTGCCAGCTTGCCGTTGTGTATCCCAAGACTTCACATGGAATATTGGCTTTATCCAATATTCTGACCATGACATCAATCCATGCTGCCATAGCAAGGCGATTCTCTTTCATTGAGCCAGAGCAATCAATTAGAAAAGTTACAGTGGAGTCAGGTTTTGGTAGGAGATATTCTTTTTGGTGGATTGCTACGGCACTTTTGGATGTAATTACTCGACTCAGTAATTTTCGATTGAGTAATCCCTCTTCTGACGATTCGAAGCCATGATTCACAGGCGCCGAAAAGAGAGCGCTATAGGTTTTGATAAATCGTGACCATGGTATCGGCCAGCTACTAATTTTTTCATCAATCTCTTCTCGAAAAGATATCAATTGAGCCATGCGGATGGTTTCTAGCGGCTTAATTTCAATATCAAATGCGGTGTCAAAAATACGATATCGACTTAATGCTTGCTCATAGACTTCGCGCTGCATGGCTGAGCCATTGGCAAATGGACTATTTTCGGCAACGGGATGTTTTTGCTGATCAGAGAACTCCCACGGGATTTGAAATTGGTTTTTACTAGAATTTCGCCGTTTGATGCGAATGCTCGGTACGTCTTGATATTCTTTGGTGACCAGATTGGATACAAATTGAGCCATCTCTAATGCTGGCTTTATAAACTCTTCTTGCTTGAAGCGTGTTCGCTTCAGCATCTCTAGCAGGGGGCCGGTAGATTGATAGAGCTCAGAGCGCGGTATTTCAATCGTGTCCTGCATAAGTTGCGGTAAAGCTGCATTATTTAGTCGCGACCATGTGCCACCAAATATTGCTAGTAGTAATAAGTTAATGCTTCCCT
>NZ_NCJB01000131.1:0-6220 GCF_002282275.1 Polynucleobacter sp. 39-46-10
ATCCCTGCGCTACAAATTAACTGATGCGCAAAACAATATTATCGAGGAACCAGATTCTCCGATGGTATACCTGCATGGAGGATATGAGGGTACTTTTCCAAAGATTGAAACTTTATTGAATGGCCAGGATGTGGGTTATGAAGCTAGCATTCAGCTTGAGCCCAGTGAGGCGTTTGGTGAGTACGATCCTGAGTTGCTAAAGATTGAGCCACGCGCTCGCTTCCCAGAGCCTTTAGAAGTAGGTATGCAGTTTGAGGGCGTTCCCGATGCGCAAGAACAGGGTGACACTGCTGATGTGGATGATGAGCCCTTGATTTACACCGTTACCGATGTTGCTGATAGCCAAGTAGTTTTAGATGGCAATCATCCGCTAGCTGGTATGGCTTTGCGCTTCTGGGTTCAAGTGGAGGATATTCGTGCTGCTACTGATGAAGAGATTGAGAATCGTCATCCTGAGGGCGGTGAGGGATTTGCATTTGGAATGCCGGATGATTCCGATGAGGGCGATGATGAGCTTACAGACAGCGCCACCAATACTGGTGGCTCATCACCAACCCTGCATTAACTTACTCTTTAAGCCATTCCTTTAGGGCGCCAAGGTCGCGCTTGGTGTCACTGGATTCCCCTGCATCAGAAGAAGGTGTATTGCTTAACTTTGCTAGGGCCTTCTCGAGAGCTGTGATTTTGGCTTCTTGCTCAAGCGTAGCATCAATCAAACCCTTTAATGCCATGGATACTGGATCATCTACATTCGGTGTCACACCATAGGCAGAGAAGTATTCTTTGACCTTGCTATCTGGGGCACTCGCTTGAGGCAAATCCGGATGCAAGATGCGCGCAGGGATTCCTACTGCAGTTGCTCCAGCAGGAATTTCTTTGAGCACCACAGCATTAGATCCAACGCGAGCGCCATCACCTACAGTGAAGCCGCCGAGAACTTTAGCTCCAGCACTAATCACAACACCTTTGCCTAAAGTGGGGTGACGCTTTACACCTTTGTATAAAGAGGTTCCACCTAAGGTAACGCCTTGATAGATGGTGCAATCATCACCAATTTCAGTGGTCTCGCCGATGACGATTCCGAGACCATGATCTAAAAAAACACGGCGACCGATCTTCGCTCCAGGATGAATTTCAATACCGGTAACAAAGCGAGCCAGCATCGATAGAAGTCGTGCGATCCATTTCAAACCCAAGTTCCAGAGCCCATGAGATGCCCGATGAATCCATACAGCATGTAAACCTGGATAGCAGGTGATGACCTCCAAGCGATTTCTAGCGGCGGGGTCGCGAACAATGATGGAGTCGACTTGGTCGAAAAGCGAATTAAACATGAGTCGATTTTAACGGGTAAAGGCTGAATTTATTTTCTTGAGATCATCTGTTTAGCGATGCCGCGCAGAAGATCGACCTCTTCCTTGTGAAGGCGGGTTCTGGCAAATAGCGCTTGTAAGCGCGGCATGAGTTTCTTGGGATGGGCTGGATCCAGGAAGCCGATGGCCTCTAGCCCTTCGCGCCAGTGTTCTAGCATGGCGGCTACGGCCGCAGGATCGGCATAGTCTACCGGTTCATCGCTTGAATTGATGGGGGCAGTTCCTCCATTTTTACTCAAGGTCTCCCTGAGGGTGAATGCACAAACCATCATGGCTTGGGCGAGATTCAGGGATGGGTAGAGAGGGTTTGCATCAAGCCAAACCCGATGGGTGCAAAGTGAGAGATGGTGGTTATCTAGGCCGGTCCGCTCTGGGCCAAATAGAAGGGCCACACGCTGCTTGCCGGCAATGGCAGCTTGAATGAGGGGGCGAGCATCTTGCCAGCCGATTGCTGGTGGCCCGAATTCACGATCACGACTGGTTAGCCCCAAGACTAGGGGGCAGTCTTGAACGGCCGACTCTAGCGAGGAGCTCTCTTGACTAGATTCCAATATATCGACGGCACCACTAGCCAAAGCAATAGCCTCGGGCGCCTGTGCGACCCCCGGAATCTTTGGGGAAATTAGGCGTAGATCACTAAACCCCATTGTTTTCAGTGCGCGCGCAGTTGAACCTACGTTTCCGGGGTGGCTGGTTTCAACCAAAACCCAGCGCAGTAACTGTGCTTGTACGGTATTCATATCAACAGAAATTCTCTAGTGGCTTGGGTGTTCAATGTAGCAATCGTTTAGAATCAGGGTGTTAGCTCCTGATTGTCCTGCACTTTGCAATCTGGTGAGCTTGTTCTTATTTAATTTGTCCATCAAAACTATGCATCCCATGTTAAATGTGGCCGTTAAGGCTGCCCGTCGTGCCGGAACCGTGATTAATAGAGCTTCTCTCAATTTAGAGCGCCTTCAGGTTGACCGCAAACAACATAATGACTTTGTTACTGAGGTGGACAGACAAGCTGAAGCAGCCATTATTGAAACGCTCAGCGAAGCTTACCCAAGCCATGGTTTTTTAGCTGAAGAAACTGGCGCTCAAAATGCGGATGCTGAAAACGTCTGGATCATCGATCCTTTAGATGGCACAACTAACTTTATTCACGGTTTCCCGCAATACGCAGTTTCGATTGCGCTGTCGGTAAATGGTGTAACCCAGCAAGCAGTGGTGTACGACCCAACCCGTGACGAACTTTTCACTGCTACTCGTGGCGCAGGCGCCTATTTGGATCGCCGGCGTTTGCGTGTTGCCACTCAAGATCGCTTGGCTAACTCCTTATTGGGTACCGGCTTCCCCTATCGCGAAGATCAAGATTTAGAAAAGTATTTAAAAATCTTCGCAGATATGTCACGTAATTGTGCGGGCCTGCGTCGTCCTGGTGCCGCTTCTCTCGATTTGGCCTATGTGGCTGCTGGTCGCTACGATGGATTCTTTGAGAGTGATCTCAAGCCATGGGATATGGCTGCAGGTGCTTTATTGATTACTGAAGCTGGTGGACTCATTGGTAACTACCGCGGCGAAGAAGGCTTCTTGCAAAGCGGTGAAGTGATGTGCGCAAATCCGCGCATCTTTGCTCAGATGGTGCAATGCTTATCTAAATACTCCACCTGTTAACGAGGCGGCAGTATTAAGTTTTAATCAGGTCGGCGTAACGTGCGCCGTCTTGGTTAATGAGTAGTGCGCTTGCGCGAGGTCGTCCACTCTCAGGGTGATCTAAATCCCAATCAGATAAGACCCAGCGTTGCCATTCTTGACCTGCAAGATGCTCTTGATGATGCTTAGGTAGATGGGTATGCCCGTGAATCAATTGATTGCCAGACTTGTCTCTTAGCACTGCGGCGCATGCTGCTATGGTGACATTCATTTTGACTTGCGCACCTTCAACAGACGACTGGATTGCACGTTGATATTGAACGCCACTATTGCTTCGCAGATGATTCGCAATAGAGCGGCGCCAATTCAAAGGCAGGCTCAAGAATAATTTTTGAACCCAAGGTTTACGTACCCAATTGCGGAATACTTGATAGCCAATATCTGCCGTACAAAGAGAGTCGCCGTGACAGAGAACATATTCAGATCCGGCAATGTTGATCTTGCTGGGATCGGCCATGAGTGTCATGCCCGTTTTACTTAAGAAATGCTTACCAACTAAAAAGTCTCGATTACCGTGAAGGTAATACGTTTTTACTTTAGTGGAAAGTGTTGCGAGCGCATGTTTTACTTCCTGTTGAAAAGGGGAGTTTAGGGCGGCGTCATCGCCAACCCAATACTCAAATAAGTCCCCCAGGATAAATACAGCCTCTACCTTAGGAGCATCCTTTTCACAAAAATCAAAGAATCGTTGCGCCGTCAAGGGCATTGACGGCGTGAGATGCAAATCTGAAATGAGCAGCGCGCTCGCGTATTGCGGAATCATTCCTCGAGAACGCTTGCCTTTTCAATCACAACATCTTCTGTAGGAACATCTTGATGAAAGCCAGCATTGCCAGTTTTCACTTTACGAATAGCATCAACCACATCAAGGCCATCAGTCACTTTGCCAAAAACCGCATAACCCCAACCTTGTGCGCTTGGTGAAGTGTGATTCAAGAAATCATTGTCATTCACGTTGATGAAAAATTGAGCTGTTGCAGAGTGCGGATCACTAGTGCGAGCCATAGCTACTGTGCCACGCTCGTTCTTAAGGCCATTGTTTGCTTCATTCTCAATTTGGGCGCCAGAAGTTTTTTCTTTTAGGCCAGTAGTCATGCCACCACCTTGAATCATGAAGTTATCAATCACGCGATGGAAAATTGTGCCATCGTAGTGACCACTTTTGACGTACTGTAAAAAATTAGCAACAGTTTTTGGTGCCTTGGCAGCATCTAATGTGAGGGTGATATCACCCTTATTTGTTTTGAGTAAAACTTTAGCCATGATGAATTTACTTTCTATGGGTTAGTAGATAAAAAGGTAAGAAAATTATTTTGAAGTAGGTACTGCTGGGGCTATTGGGGCTACAGATGTTGCCGACGCAACTCCCTTTTTGACTGGCTTCAGCATCTCCATTAATGCTTTCGCACGATTGGTGTATTGACGCTGATTGAGGACGGCATCTTTTGCTGCATTGTCGTAGGCTTGTGCTGCAAGTCGAATATAGACCTCGCCCAGATTGGCTGAGGCAACGGTATAGCTTGGGCGTAATTTCAAGGCAAGCTCTAAATAGTCCCTAGCTTCAATCCAATTGCCTTGATTGGCTGCCAGTGCGGCTAGGTTGTTATAGGGCTCGGGCAGCTCTGGAAATTGCTGGGTAATTTCAACCAAAGTTTTCTTCGCTAACTCCCACTGACGCATTTCAATCTGCATACGCGCTTTGACGTAACGTAACTGGACATTGCCTGGCGTTTTCTTGAGCTGCTGATTAATGAGGTCAATGGCTTCTGGATATTTTTTGGCTTTAACTAACTTTTCAATATCAGACGGAACCCCATTTTTAGTAACGGGATCTGGCTCAATAATCAAAAAGGAGAGAAATGGAACAGCTACTGAGTCTGAGAGCTCAGAATTAAATTGATCGTATCCAGCGTCATTGCCAGCCAATCTTGGGGGATCATTGGGTCCATAGGAGCCTAAATACGGCGCCTGAGCACCTTGTGCGGCAGTGGCCGAAGCGCTATTGACAGCTTTGATTTCAGCGTCTGCCAGTTGTTGTCCGGGGGTGCTGCAGCCCGCCAGCAATAAAGTGGCAAAAATAGCGCTCAAGCCACCCAATTGGGCTGGACGTAGTGAAAAAAGGTTAGCTGGCATAGGGGGTGGGGTGAAAAACTGGCTCATTCGATATACTCAGCGCTCAGTCTAACAAATTGGCGCTACTTGCCCACCTTTATAGTCCCTATGCTGCAAATCTATAACACCCTCAGTCGTTCTAAACAGGCCTTTAAACCTATCGAGCCAGGCAAGGTGAAGATGTATGTCTGCGGAATGACGGTCTACGACTTTTGTCATATTGGTCACGCCCGGGTGATGATTGTCTTTGATATGGTGGTTCGCTGGTTGCGTGCTAGCGGCTATGAGGTGGTTTATGTTCGCAATATCACTGATATTGATGACAAGATCATCAATCGCGCTATTGAGAATGGTGAGCCCATTTCTGCGCTGACACAGCGTTTTATCGATGCAATGCATGCCGACTCCAATGAGTTGGGATTAATGCATCCAGATCATGAGCCCCGAGCAACCGATTACATAGCCCAAATGCAGGGCATTATCGGTTCCTTAATTGAAAATGAATTGGCCTATCAAGGCGAGGATGGCGATGTGAATTTCGCTGTCCGCTTGTTCCCGGAGTACGGTCGCCTCTCCGGTAAATCTTTGGATGAATTAAATGCTGGCGAGCGTGTTGCTGTTGGTGGCGGTAAACGTGATCCATTGGATTTTGTTTTATGGAAGAGCGCCAAGCCAGAAGAGCCTGCTGATACGCGCTGGAAATCCCCTTGGGGAGAAGGTCGCCCTGGATGGCACATTGAGTGTTCTGCCATGTCTTGCGATTTGCTGGGTGAACATTTTGATATCCATGGTGGTGGTGCCGATTTACAGTTTCCGCATCACGAGAATGAGATCGCTCAGAGTGAGGGCGCTATCTATGGCCAAGATCACAAAGCCAGTGACCAACCGTTTGTAAATTATTGGATGCACAACGGGCACATTCGGGTGAATGAAGAAAAGATGTCCAAGTCATTGGGTAATTTTTTCTTGATCCGCGATGTTCTCAAGAATTTTGATCCCGAAGTTTTGCGCTTCTTTATGTTGCGTGCCCACTATCG
>NZ_NCJB01000566.1:0-1017 GCF_002282275.1 Polynucleobacter sp. 39-46-10
ACTTCGTCAAGCTTGAATGGCTTGATGATTGCGGTAATTAATTTCATACGTTTCTCCGTTTAGAGGAAGGAATTAGAAAGTTTTGGTGAGGGCAACAATTGCACCACCACGACCCGCAAATGTATTAGCAGACACGTTTGAACCGGTCATATATAAACTTGGATTAGCATTTGTTGTTACATATGATGCAGATAATGCCAAACCACCACCAAAATCTTTAGTGGCACCCAGTTTCCAGTCCATATAACTCAGACTACCACCATCAATTTTCGATTGACTAGGCATATATTGGTAACCAATATGTCCATTCAGAGACAGACCCCAAATGCCCGTATCGTAGTTTGCTGTTAGATCCGGATAGTAAGCTCCGGTTGTATTCGCCCAGCCGAAAACATTACTTACAGCATAGTTAACTTTTACAAAACCAGTAACAGGGCCAAAAGTGTAGTTTTGAGCCGCATAAATTTCTGTAGTGCTTGGATTGTTTGCTCCGTTAAAGCCTTTCATTGGGTAGTAGTACTGTAGTACACCAAAGTCAGATGCAAATCCTGGAGCAATTAGTTCCTTCTTAAAACCACCGTAGAAATCCATTTCGAGCGGGGCACTGACGCCCGCATTTTGATCACCGATCCAGCTGATTGTTGAGTTCCAGTTACCAATATACAAACCACTTTCATGGGCATAATCAAAGCCACCCTGAATGGCTGGCTGGTAATTAGTTTGTGTGATGCCACGATAACGGTAATCGTTTACTACTGTAACGTTTGCCGCAATAGGATTGCCCGCATCCTCAGGATTAGTTGGGGTATCTGCTGCAAATGCTGCTGTTGCAAATAAGCCAGAAGCTACTAGAGCGATGGCTGTCTTTTGAATAGTTTTCATGTATTACTCCTTGCTGTGTGTAATGAAAAAGGGATAAATGCTTATTGCATGGAGTGATCATGAATCTCGGGACATCTTGTAATTTCTAGTGATTCACCGAAATAAGGCTTATGCCCCAAATAAGTGCATTAATTT
>NZ_NCJB01000132.1:0-6213 GCF_002282275.1 Polynucleobacter sp. 39-46-10
TTGCGAAGCCTTAAAGGTGCTCTCTGCCAGATTTACTGACAGTTGACCTGCTAAGACATTGAAGTTTGCAGTTTCTGCTTGATGAATCCAATCCTCTAAAGTTTGCCCTTTGGGAAGTATGGGGTTCACACTTTCAGCAATCGGAATGCCATTACTGTCTTTATTTTTAGGGCGCGGGTCTTTTAAAACGCCATCGATTTTGGCTTCCTTGGTTAAAGGTTTTAGTGGTCCAACAGGGCGCCCAACCAATTGCTCAAGCACCCCGCGTTTGACAATTAAATCGGCTTGCGCCGCAATTTCTTGGGACTTTGCTAAATCAAGAGCGGCTTGAGCAGTGTTGATATCCACGACTGTTGCAAGGCCTGCATCAAATTTTGCTTGAGCAATGTCGAGTTGTTGGGTAATCAAGCTTTTTTTATTACGATATAGCTCAACATTATCTTGGCTGGTCAGTGCATCAAAGTAGGCCTGTGAAACGCGAATAATTAAATCTTGTTGGGCTGAATAAAATTGCATATCTGCAATTTTGGTATTTAAATCCCCTTGTTTAAATGCCTCGAAGGCCGCAATATTAAATACCGGCTGTGTCAGGGTGACTGTGTAGTTTTTCTGGTCATATACCCTGGGTGCAGTATTGACGCCGGGAGGGGAATTTCCGCCCGCATGTTGATAGTAGCGGGTAGCACCAGGTACTGCATTAGCTTGAGGCAGCAAGAGAGAAAGACCTTGCCAGTACAACTCTTTGCTTGCTTGGTAGTTAAAGCGAGCCGCATTTAAAACGGGATCACTAAAAGCGGCCTCTTGGTAGAGGCGAATGAGATCGGTTGCCTCCTCGGTATTCGCCACATTGCTTCCAGCAACATTCGACGGAGCCAGATTAGTGGGGATAGCTGGTTTGGGCGCCAATACCATCTGTGGCGGCATTTCTAGACCAGTCAAAGATTGTGCGCCTATGGGGCTCGGTAAGGAGGGTTTAGACCCATTTGCACTTTGCGCTAGAGAATTGGATGACAGTGCGCCAAAACCAAATACCTGGCTCAGGATCAAGCTTAGGGTGCTGATTTTGAGGGCGTTAAAACCGGGTTTTGTCATCTCATTTAGATAGATTTTCTGTGCCATGAAGTTTAAGGCTTATTTGTACAAAGTGCCTTTATTGACCCTCATTTTGCCAAATCGTCAGCAAGGCCTCATCTATCTATAAAATTAGGGTTATGGATCTTATTTTGCTAGGCAAGGCAGTATTACTAGGGGTAGTGGAGGGCTTAACGGAGTTTTTGCCGATCTCCAGTACGGGGCATCTCATCTTAGTGGGCGACTTACTCGACTTTAATGACGAGCGAGGTAAAGCATTTGAGGTGATTATTCAGTTTGGCGCTATTTTGGCGGTTTGCTGGGAGTTTCGGGAAAAGCTTTGGAAGGTGGCATCTACCATCAAGACTAGCCCCACCTCCCGTCGCTTTGTCATCAATCTGATTATTGCGTCCATCCCGGCAATGGGCTTGGCATTGATCTTTGGCAAGCATATTAAAGCCCTCTTATTTTCTCCCATCCCAGTCGCAAGTGCCTTTATCGTAGGCGGACTCATTATTTTTTGGGCAGAACGTAGACAGCAAAAAGTGAGCACTGCGAAAAGTCGTTTTCAGACGGTGGATGATCTTGCGCCCATGGATGCATTAAAGGTCGGGCTGGCACAATGCGCTGCATTGATACCGGGTACGTCACGTTCTGGAGCAACGATTATTGGGGGTATGTTATTTGGTTTACCCCGAGCCGTTGCCACCGAATTTTCTTTCTTCCTAGCGATTCCGGTCATTGGTGGCGCCACTGCCTATGAGTTACTGAAGCTCTGGAAAAATCCGGTAGCCCTTTCTGGTGATTTCACTTGGGCAATTGTGGTTGGATTTATCTCTGCATTTATCTCCGCATTTATTTGCGTGCGTTGGCTTATTCATTATGTCGCTGGGCATAACTTCATTCCATTTGCTTGGTATCGTATTGTTTTTGGAGTATTAGTCTTGCTCAGCTCATATAGTGGCTTAGTAGCTTGGTCTCAATAGGATTAATGGATACATCATGGACGCATCAATAGACGCAATAACGAATAATATTCAGCTGGCCTTAGCCCCCGTATTCTTGTTAACTGCTGTAGCTACGCTGATTAATGCGATTTCAGCGCGTTTAGCGCGTTCAGTGGATCGAATGCGGGCAATCCAGCAAAAAATTCAAGAAGGCGTTATTCAAGATCAAGCCGTTTTAAGTCACATGAAAAAAGAGGCTAATGAAGCAAAGATACGTGGGCGTCTCTGTACTGCGGCAATTTTCTTTGATGTCTTAAGTGGTGTATTCATTTCTTTAACAGTGCTTGAGCTATTTTTCTTTCAAGCAGGAGCGGTTCGCTCTTTGCAGGCGACCTATGTCATTTGGACCTTTGTACTTGGATTAATTTCTTTTATGACTTCACTCTCGATTGTCTTGGGCGAAGTGGTCTTTGCTTATCGCTCTGCTGGCTGGAATACACCCTTTCCTAAATAAAATAAGAATTTCTATCTCGTGACATTTCCAAAAACTGATCGTATTCGCTCTTTTGTTTTAAGGGCGGGTCGAACCACTGCTGGTCAACAGCGGGCGATTGATGAACTGGGCCCACAGTTTTTAGTCCAATTTCAAGATAAGGTGCTTTGCCTAAAAGACACTTTCGGAGGATCTACCAATCCTAAGATCCTAGAAATCGGCTTTGGTATGGGTGAGACTACTGCCAAAATTGCTGCTTTGCGTTCTGAGGATGATTTCTTGGCAATTGAGGTTCACCCTCCCGGAGTGGGTGCTTTACTGAAATTGATTGGTGAAAATAATCTAACGAATTTACGTTTGATTCGACACGATGCCGTTGAAGTGTTGGAAAAAATGATTGCGCCCAATTCTTTAGATGGCATTCATATTTATTTTGCAGATCCTTGGCATAAGAAGCGCCACCATAAACGTCGTTTGATTCAGGTGGAGTTCGTGAAATTATTGATCTCTCGCTTAAAGCCTGGAGCCTATTTGCATCTTGCGACCGATTGGCACAACTACGCAGAGCAAATGCTCTTAGTTTTAAACGCAGAGTCTGGTCTAGAAAATACCTCTACTGAGCAAATGCGTATTGAAACTTTTTCAGCAGCTGATGTTGCTAGTGAAGCTGAGCTTGCTAAAGAGTCCTTTAAAGAATTCAAGCCCACTCTTGAGCAGTTGCATGCCAAGCATCCTGGGTACGTCGAGAGACCTGCTTACAGACCAACCACCAAGTTCGAAACCCGCGGCATTAAGTTAGGGCATGGGGTGTGGGACTTGGTCTATAAGAAAAAATAAAGTAGCGATGATGTCAAAAATAAAGCCGCTCTTTTATGTTAAATGGGCGGCTTTATTAGTTTCTGATTTTGACTTACAGACCAAGACAAATATATTTAAGCTCTAGATATTCATCCATACCATAGGCGCTACCTTCACGTCCTAAGCCTGATTGCTTCACTCCACCAAATGGCCCCACCTCATTGGAGATGATTCCAGAGTTGACACCCACAATGCCGTACTCAAGCGCTTCAGCAGATTTCCAGATGCGACCAATATCTCGGCTGTAGAAGTAGGAAGCTAATCCAAATTGACTATTGTTCGCTAATCTTATTGCCTCCTCATCGCTTTCAAATGGAATGATTGGGGCAACTGGCCCAAATGTCTCTTCATAGGTAATGAGCATGTCATTAGTGACATTGGACAAAATGGTTGGCTCATAAAAAGTGCCACCTAAAGGAGAAGGCTTGCCACCGGCAACGAGTTTTGCACCTTTGCTGATGGCATCGGCTACATGCTTCTCGACTTTCTCCAATGCAGCCTTCTCAATCAGCGGCCCTTGTGTATTTCCAGGCTCCATGCCATTACCAACCTTAATCGCTTGAATCGCTTTTGCAAACTTTTCGACAAACTCATCCTGTACATTCTTATGCACATAGAAGCGATTTGCACAAACGCAGGTTTGACCAGAGTTGCGATATTTGGATGCCATTGCACCTGTAACCGCTGCATCAATATCAGCATCTTCAAAAACAATAAAGGGAGCATGACCGCCAAGCTCAAGACCTAATTTCTTAACTGTAGGAGCGCATTGCGCCATTAGGATTCGTCCAACTTCGGTGGAGCCTGTGAATGATAGGTGGCTTACAGTAGGTGATGCGCAGAGTGTTTTACCAATCGCAATCGATTGATTGGCATCTGCAGTAAGAATATTAATGACACCTGCTGGGACGCCAGCGCGCTGAGCAAGCTCTGCCAGTGCTAGCGCACTAAGTGGTGTGAGCTCAGCTGGCTTGATCACAATGGTGCAACCTGCTGCCATTGCTGGTGCAATCTTGCGGGTAATCATAGCGATAGGGAAATTCCATGGTGTGATGGCAACGCACACCCCAATCGGCTGCTTCATCACGATCATGCGCTTATCGCTCCAGGTAGTGCTTGGAATCGATCCGGCAACGCGTTTGGCCTCTTCAGCAAACCACTCTACAAAAGAGGCGCCGTAAACAACTTCACCCGTTGCTTCAGTGAGTGGTTTGCCTTGCTCTAGAGTCATGAGAGTAGCCAGGTCTTGTGTGTTCTCAATAATCAGATCAAACCATTTGCGCATCACATTCGCACGCTCTTTCCCAGTTTTGCTCTTCCAGCTTAGAAAGGCATGCTCTGCAGCTTCAATTGCACGCTCAGCATCGCTTGGCTCAAGATTGCTGACATCTGCAATCAGTTCTCCAGTGGCGGGATTGTGAACTGCAAAAGTGTTGCCTGAATGTGTTTTAAACCAGGCGCCATTCATGAATGCCTCTTCTTTAAATAGGCTGGGATCTTTGAGTAATTTGCGGATATCCGTTTTTTGCATGGTCGCGTCTCTTTGATGAAAAGGTATTTTTATTTTATCCCTCAGTGTAGTTTGGATTAACCCCTAGAGTTATGGACAAAATAAAACCCCTGGACCTTTTAGAGGCTCAGGGGTCGAGCGTTGGGGGTGCCTGGATCTAGCTTGCTTGCACCTCAGTGATACGCAATTGTTGGGCTAGGAGATCTAACACGCCATTGACGTATTTATGACCATCAGTACCGCCAAATGTTTTGGCTAATTCGACAGCTTCATTTATGGCCACTTTATAGGGAACGGCCAAATCCATAGCCAGCTCATAGGTGCCGATTAGAAGGGCAGCATGCTCTACAGGAGACAACTCATTGATAGGGCGATCGAGGGCTGGAGTAATAATGCCCTCGAGTTCATCGGTACGCTCTAGCACCCCAGCAAAAATCCCCTGAAACAAATCATGTTGGCAGCGGCGAAAGCCAGGATCTTCAGCCAACTGCTTAGCAATCGCTGCAGCATTCGGAAGGCTACCAGCGCGGCGCATGACCAGGCTTTGATAAATGCCTTGCAGGGCATATTCACGGGCACGACGTCGTGGTGTGAGTGAGCGCTTTGGTGCGCTTGGTGCGCTGGGAGCACCAGCTGCCGCCTGTGGGCTGGGAACATTTTTATTCATCTTGGGAATTACTCTTCTGAAGGATTGATTTCAAAATCAATATCGGGAGTAAGGGCTAAAGCGAGGTTAGCCATTTCAATAACCGCTCTTGCGCAGTCTGCGCCCTTTACTTGAACGCGTACCTGAGCTTGCTCATCCGTCTCACAGGTGAGAACACCATTAGCGATTGGTAAGCCAGACTCCAGGCAAACGCGGGTAATGCCAGCACCAGATTCATTTGACACGAGTTCAAAGTGATAAGTCTCACCGCGGATGATGGCACCCAGTGCAACCAAGCCATCAAACTCGCCTGTCTCAGCTAGCTTTTGTAGTGCGAAGGGAATTTCAAGTGCGCCTGGAACAGTAACTAATTTGATATCAGCTTGCGATACGCCCAGTTTGATCAATTCTTCAATACAAGCGGTAGTTAAGGCAATGCAATGCTCTTCATTGAAGCGCGCTTGTACGATACCTACACGAAGATCTTGCCCATTCAGGTCGGTAGCGAGTACGCCTACTGCAGATTCGTCATTGGATGTATTCATCATGTTTCCTGAAATTACTTATTTTTAGATTCAAATGGGGTGTAACCGGTTACTTCAAGCTTGTATCCGGAAAGACTAGGCACTGGACTAGGGTTGGCGAGCAAACGCATTTTGCCGACGCCTATATCTTTGAGGATCTGGGC
>NZ_NCJB01000132.1:6219-6799 GCF_002282275.1 Polynucleobacter sp. 39-46-10
ACCGGTTACTTCAAGCTTGTATCCGGAAAGACTAGGCACTGGACTAGGGTTGGCGAGCAAACGCATTTTGCCGACGCCTATATCTTTGAGGATCTGGGCACCGATGCCATAGCTACGGAAATCGGTTTTGCGCGCCAATGGCTTTTGAGCTGCTTCAGCATGGGTACCATTCAATTTATGAAACTGGGCTAACCAGTCGGCATCATTAGGGGCTGCAACGCCGGAAGCATTAAGTAGAACTGCTACACCAGAAGGCGCTGCGGCCAAATTCTGTAAAGCTTGAGCTAAAGGCCAGGAGTGCGTGCTGACATTAGAGTCCAAGAAATCCAATACCGTGACGGGCTCATGAACACGGACCAAAGTTTCTTCGTCTTCTGACGGCTTGCCATGCACTAGCGCTAAATGCATGCATGAGCTTGGCGTATCGCGGTAGATGATTCCCTGAAACTTGCCCCAGGGAGTATCGAACTCACGCTCACCCTCACGCACCACAATGCTTTCATGCTGGCTACGGTATTTGATGAGGTCGGCTATGCTGCCAATCTTTAATTGATGTTCTTTTGCAAACTCGAGCAAGTCT
>NZ_NCJB01000567.1:0-1016 GCF_002282275.1 Polynucleobacter sp. 39-46-10
AAAAACCCAGGAACGAGTCCTGGGCTGGAATCCACCTATGTTTAAGTGGAGGAGACACTGGGAGGCATATCGATCTCTTATATAAGACTGACAGCCAATATGGTTATTCTACACAAGAAATATGGTGCAACGCAAGAATATTGACCAAAATCAATTTTTTGATGTTTTTTAGCAATATCAACCCCAAAACAAAGCTCTGACATTATTGGTAAACTATTGATAATATTGATTAATTTTCTAATTTAGAGGCCACTAACATGGAATGTCGAGTATCTTGGTTGGGTATTGGCGGAATGGCGTTTTCAGCAGAAACCGGAAGCGGCCATCAGGTCACCATGGATGGGCCGCCAGAGGCTGGTGGTAAAAATAGTGCCCCAAGGCCTATGGAGCTTATTTTGGCTGGAACTGGTGGTTGCTCCGCCTTTGATGTAGTTTTAATCCTTCAAAAGGCACGCCAAGAGATCAGTGCCTGCGATGTCAAGCTAACTGCTGAGAGAGCTGAGACTGAGCCTAAGGTATTTACCAAAATTAACCTGCATTTCACGGTTAAAGGTAAAAATCTCGATTTCAATTCAAAAGATGTGTTTCATGTCAAAAATCCGCATGAGGCAATGCTTCCAAAACTGCATATGAGTTCGAGCTTTATTTTTGCAAAAGAGGATAGTTTTTTCGTGTACCCCAATAATTACAACCATTTTGTTAATTACTTTAACGAAACATTCCAGCATGGTGGCATTTCGATGGAAGAAATGATTGTTCCATACGTAACCTACAGTCCTAAATAATCCACAATAAAATTTTTATCGCTTTATAATTCGATCTAATGAACATCCGGGTCAATAACGAAGGGGAATTGCATGAGGCAGCATCTGAACTGCTAAAGATTGCAGAAAAGAAAAAAGTCTTTCTGTTTGAGGGCGAAATGGGTGCAGGGAAAACAACTCTGATCAAAGCACTATGCTTTGTCCTTGGCATGAAAGAAACGGCAAGCAGCCCTACCTATTCAATAGTAAATG
>NZ_NCJB01000568.1:0-1015 GCF_002282275.1 Polynucleobacter sp. 39-46-10
AGATTGATGTGATCCAAAGCAAACGGTAGACGCATCCGCAACCAACGCACGCCAGGCGCTACCTCCATTGAACTACCCACTTCCGGCAAAGTATCGGCTAAGGGATAATGAATAGAACTAAGATCGCTGGATTGGTTTTTGGTATTCATCTATTTCTATTCTAGGTTTACTTTGACAACAGTTCCATCGCCTTGTATCAACTGGTGCGACATCAATCCTGAAAATGGTTTTTGTCGTGGTTGCTATCGCACACTTACTGAAATTGCCGATTGGTCTGAACTCTCTAATCCTGAAAAGCTTGAGGTCTGGGCAAAACTGGAAACACGCAAACCTCAAGCACCACAATAAATATTACTAATTAGCAATTGCTTATTTATTTACATCTACGATTAATCGACCGCGCACATTTCCGGCCATCAGTTCTGCAGCATATTTAATGGAGTCCTCCAAACTAATTTCATGAGAGATCTCCTCTAAAGTTTTGAGATCGACCAACTTACTCAATTGCTCATAGGCAGCCATGCGTTTAGCTTTTGGCACTGTCACACTATTGATGCCATACAGAGTCACCCCACGCAAAATAAATGGTGCAACAGTCGATGGAAAATCCATTCCTTGAGCAAGACCACAGGCGGCAACCGCACCATCGCTCTTGGTTTGTGCACAAGCATTAGCCAAGGTATGGCTACCAACGCTATCAACCACTGCTGCCCAACGCTCTTTTGCCAAAGGCTTGCCAGGAGCTGACAGTGCAGCACGATCAATCACTTCACTAGCACCCAATTTCTTCAGATAATCAGCCTCGGACATGCGACCTGTACTGGCAACAACCGTAAATCCTAATTTGCTCAGAAGAGTAATAGCGAAGCTGCCAACTCCACCCGCGGCGCCAGTGACCAATACCTCGCCATCACTTGGCTTCAATCCATGCTTTTGTAATGCCATCACACACAGCATTGCGGTATAACCAGCAGTACCAATAGCCAGAGCCTGCTTAGCAGTAAACCCTTTTGGC
>NZ_NCJB01000569.1:0-1015 GCF_002282275.1 Polynucleobacter sp. 39-46-10
CACAAATCTCCAAAAGTTTAGACAGATTGATCAAAAAAGAAATGTTGACTAGTCAATCCAAAGAGGAGGCATTAAAGCGTATTAAAGGCAGCACCTCTTATGTCGATCTAAAAGGATTACACCTTGTTATTGAAGCGGCAACAGAAAACCAAGCTATCAAAGAAAAGATATTGAAACAGGTTGATGAGATTGTGAGTGCAGAGACGATTATTGCCACCAACACCTCCTCACTTTCAATTACTCAGCTTGCCGCTCTAGATTCGCATCCGGAGCGATTTATTGGGATGCACTTCTTTAATCCCCCTCCGCTCATGGCTTTAGTGGAGGTCATCAGGGGTTTACAAACGAGCGATGCCACTCATGCCGCCATTATCGAGATGGCTAAGCGAATTGGTAAAGAGCCTATTACCGTGAAGAATTCGCCCGGTTTTGTAGTTAACCGCATTCTATTGCCGATGATTAATGAAGCCTTTTTTGTCTTGCACGAAGGCCTTGCCAGTCCAGAAGATATCGATGCGGGCATGAAGTTAGGCTGCAATCAACCCATTGGTCCGCTTGCTTTGGCTGATCTCATTGGCCTAGATACCTGCCTAGCAATCATGGAGGTCTATTTTGAAAACTTTAGTGACTCAAAATATCGCCCTTGCCCACTGCTACGCGAAATGGTTGCTGCTGGTTATCTTGGCCGCAAGACTGGCCGTGGCGTTTATCACTACGATCAATAATCTCTTTTATATCAATATCACTCGCAAAGAAGTATCGTGAATCCTTTACCCCCTCTTGTTATTAAATTAGCTTACGCAGGTCTTATCCCTTTTGTTGTACTAGCTTTAATCGTTCAGTTAGCGCCAACACCTCTCAACTATTTAGGCGCCGAATCGCTTGCAGGTTATGGTGCGGTTATCACTGCATTTATGGGGGCGCTTCATTGGGGCGCTAATCTTCATACTCTCGGAAAAAATCCACCCGGTGATCGCTGGGAAGATCGCAATGCTTGGATCTGGGGAGTGATTCC
>NZ_NCJB01000570.1:0-1015 GCF_002282275.1 Polynucleobacter sp. 39-46-10
AGTATTTTTATTAAGTCAGGAAGTCGCTGGCTTACACCCCCAGTCTCTTCAGGTCTTCTTCCAGGAGTGATGAGATCAATCATCTTAAATAATCCAGAATGGAATGCCCATGAAGCTAACCTGACTATTGAGGATGTTCTCAATGCAAAAGAGATTATGCTTAGCAACGCCTTACGCGGTCATATTTCCGCCCATTTTTAGAAAGCCTGCATGAAGTTTTGCTCTCAATGCGCATCACCAATTAGCATCAAGATTCCTGCAGATGATTCACGGGAGCGTCATGTATGCGACTCTTGCGGCGTCATTCATTATTTCAACCCCCGCAATGTAGTGGGCTCTATTCCAGTCTATCGCGATCAAATTTTATTGTGTCGTCGCGCAATTGAACCAAGACATGGCTTTTGGACCCTGCCAGCTGGCTTTATGGAGCTAGGAGAAAGCACTACAACCGGTGCAGCCCGAGAGACACAAGAGGAGGCTGGCGCGATTGTTCAAATTGGCCCACTTTATTCACTGCTCAATGTGCCGCATGCAGAGCAAGTACATCTTTTTTATCTCGCCACCATGAGTTCACCAGACTTTCATGCTGGAGAAGAAAGTCTAGAGGTTGCACTATTTGATGAAAAAGATATCCCCTGGAGTGATATCGCCTTTCCAACAGTCAAGCAGACTCTAGAGTGGTTCTTTGCTGATCGTGCTGCGGGGGTGTTTGATACAAGTAAAGAGTTTAGCGTGCGCAGTAGAGATATTCTTCCAACAGAAAAGATCTAGACGCAGCAAGTTTATGAGCAATATCAACTGGCTAGGGTCTCAGGATGAATTTCCGAATCCACTGAATTGCCCAGACCCTGATCCAACAGTGCCAGGTTTAATTGCAGTCAGTGAGCGAATTTATCCAGGGCAACTGGAACGCGCCTATCAGATGGGAATTTTTCCATGGTACTCAGACAACCAACCCGTGCTCTGGTGGTCGCCTAATCCCCGAATGGTATTAAAGCCCACTCACTTTAAATGT
>NZ_NCJB01000571.1:0-1011 GCF_002282275.1 Polynucleobacter sp. 39-46-10
GCGCTCTAAAATTTGCACACTTCCAATAGCGCCGGCACTCAGAATCACCTCACCTTGCTTGCCAGCATCGGCAGATTGGCAATGCGCCTCAAGAGTTTGGCCGTCTTTGAGATATTGCACCCCAAAACAATTTTTGCTCACCGGATCAATCAAGAGCTTATTGACTATGGCCTCGGTAATCACCGTGAGATTGGGTCGTTTAGCTGCATCGCGCAAGAATGCTTTAGCAGTGTTTAAGCGCCAGCCCTTACGTTGACTGACATCAAAATACCCCACTCCAAAGTTATCACCTTGATTGAAATCCTCTGATGCCGGAATGCCTGCTTCAATAGCAGCTTGCTTAAAGATATCCATAATCGGCCAACGTAAACGTTGCCGTGATACCGTCCACTCGCCGCCCTTGCCGTGCCATTGATTACCCTTACCGTGGTAATCCTCAAAGGACTTATACCGTCGCAAAGCCTTTTCCCAAGACCATGCTTCATCCCCGGTTTCTTGAACCCAACGAGCATAGTCACCCTCTTGGCCGCGCATATAAATCATGCCGTTAATCGAGGAGCAGCCGCCCAGAACTTTGCCGCGGGGATAAATCAATGAGCGACCGTTTAAGCCTTTTTCTGCAGCAGTCTTAAAACGCCAATCGGCACGGGGGTTATCGATGCAATACAAGTAACCCACCGGAATATGAATCCAAATATAGTTGTCATGCGAGCCGGCTTCAATCAACAGTACCCGCTTGGCAGGATTCTCAGTCAAGCGCTTAGCCAGCATGCAGCCTGCACTGCCTGCGCCAATGATGATGAAGTCGTATGGATTAAGCATAGAGGCTTGGTTCATAGCGCTACTGTTAAGAATGCAATCGAATATCCATTATTCACCATGCTAAGCAATCAGGTATTGCCTGTTACTTTTGTTGATTCGCCAAGCAAGTCGGGTTGAACTAATATCTTATCAATATAAGCGCTGCTAGCTAAAGAGGGAAATTATGAGCATTGCCCTAACAGCCGAAGA
>NZ_NCJB01000572.1:0-1009 GCF_002282275.1 Polynucleobacter sp. 39-46-10
TGCGATGCTAGCAAGTCAATCCGAATTCACAATCTTGAGGATTGCTGGATTGGACATGCGTAGAGGTTTAATCACCCTAGCTAAGATTTCATTACCTCTAGTTATTTTGACGCTCGTTATGAGCGAGTGGCTAGGACCCTATACCGAGAATCTGTCAGAGAAGATTCGTATGAAAGCTTTGGGTTCATCGTATAGCTCCCAATTTAAGACCGGAGTATGGGTGAAAGATCGCTTACGCGATGAAGATGGTAGTGGCCCAGTGAGGCCTGGAGTCCGCTATGTCAACGTTGGCAAGATTGAGCAAGATAATGAAATTAAAAATATCCGCATGTATGAGTTTGACGATGCGTACCGCTTGCTCTCCATTCGGAGCGCTGTCTCAGGACGCTTTGATCAAACTGGAACATGGATCCTGGATGACGTTACAGAAACTCGCTTCAAAGAAACCAAACAGACCGATCCACTCAACGCAGTCTATTCGGCGCAAACTTTTATCCACCCAATCGTGAGTCTAGAGTCTGAAGTCACACGACAAATTCTGAGCGTGCTTTTAGTGAGGCCAGAAAAAATGTCGATCTTTAGTTTGGGTCGATTTATTTCCCATTTGAGAGATAACAAACAAGATGCGCAGAGGCACTCCATTGCGTTCTGGAAAAAAGTAATCTACCCATTTACGATCTTTGTCATGCTGACATTAGCCCTGCCATTTGCTTACCTTAAGGTGCGCGCAGGCAGTGTCGGTATTAAAGTATTTGGCGGCATCATGCTGGGAATGAGCTTTCAGCTTTTTAACTCGCTCTTCTCGAATGTAGGCCTTTTGGGGTCTTGGCCCGCGCTGCTTACCGCATTAACACCCCCATTGTTGTATTTCATTTTGGCGATTGTGGGTTTACGTTGGGTATCTAGATCTTAATACCAAAAAATCATATAGAATCTTATTGATATATCTCCTTTGATATAAAGAATGGGATCCATATGAATTTGCACCAATTTCGTTTTGTCCGCGAAG
>NZ_NCJB01000133.1:0-6105 GCF_002282275.1 Polynucleobacter sp. 39-46-10
AGCGTAGGCAGATTGGCAGAGCTTGACAAAGTGAATGTCGTGCTGGTTGATGATGTCGCAGCAGATAAAGTGGTTTGAACGTTATTGGCAATTACAAAGATATTCATACAAGAACCACCGTGAATTTAACTTGAAATGGCATTGCTAGATAATTCTCAAATAGCAGAATTTGAAATGCCTGCGAAATTGACGAATTTGGTATTTTTATTTCAACTACGCCCTTTATTAGATCACTTGAAACAATGTCTGAATTATATGGTATTGAATCATATTCGCCAGTTCCATATGGCCCATCAGTATAAAGACCCGCCCCTCTTAGGCTGACGTGCTGCAAATCATCAACGGTAATATCTTGACCGCCGGCGCCGTATAGAAATCTAGCTATTCTTCTTTTTAACCAGACTAGTGACATTTGATAACCATCACCTAGATATAAATGCCAAGTCAAAACTCTTTTGTATATATCATCGCTGACAAGAGAGGATGTTCCAGATTGCTTCTTAATCGACGCATTGTATACTCCCACATCATATGAAACCGTATCATATTCTCCTGATATGCTATTCTTAACTGTCGATAAATACGGGCGACTTATCCCATAAATTCCAGTTGCACACCAGTCAAGCAATGTGCCTGAAATGCTTTGGTTTGTATATATAGCCAACGGTGTTTGATTAAACCAGTCTAAATAGCTTTGAGTCAGTGAATTGTATGAATTAACGAATGCCTGCAAATCGTCATCATCAGCATATTGCTGATAAAGGTACGATGGCATTATTGATGCCAAAGGTGTCGTGTTGAATGATTCAGTAATCATCCTTGAGTCACACTAACGCCGGTTTGAGTTGTGTAAAAATAACTTTCACTGTCTCCATAAATAATATCTGTTCCCGCAGATGGCAGTGTTGTTACACCGTCTATCTTGACTGAAAATGTCAATGCAGTTAGATAATATAAATGGCCGAGAGCTGACGACACCGCGTCTTGAAAAGCCCTCGTCATCTCTAGAGTATTAATTGGCTGGCCTACGCCGATGCTGTTTATATAATTAATAATTGCAACGGAAGCTAATTGGTTCACAGATGCCGCTCCAGTGAAATTTGCATTCGTTGTGTTCCATATGCAACTTACCGCTACCACTTGCTGCGGTGGAGACACAAAGGTTATTGTGTAGGTATCGGGAGGGTCTGTAACTGTGACTGTTATATTTCTCGCCGTTGTCGTAGAACCGATAATGCTTGATAAATCCAAAATCCCTTTATAAATTGCATTTGCTACGTCATAGGGATCGCCGCCGCCGCATATTATCTCCCACCCACCGGAAACTGCGGATACTGAAATCAATCTCGGCTGAACCCCCGGAACTTTTCCGAGAAGTGTTTTTATATAAGTCGGCGTACCTTGTCCGGCAGATGAATATGCGTTAATAATCCGCGACCGATATGATTGGACTGTTTCGGCGGCAGATCCAGCAACCCCGGCAATCTGATTTTTTACCGTGATTGCGTAGCCAGAGGGGACTGATGTGATTATCTGGGTGACGGTATTAATTGGTACCGGCCAAGAACCTGATTGGGTTGCTACGGCATAAAGAGGATTGGTGTCTCCTCCTGTCAATATAACGCCGCCCTCTTGGATAATATAATTATATGTTCCATCGGAAACGTTAAACCCGGCTGGTATTATGTATCCAGCGGGGCCGCTAAAAACGACATAAACACTTGTGTTGGTCGGTACGCCTTGAGGAATTCCAAACTGCGCGCCCATTTGCTGAAGCACAAAAGCATTTGCGCCATAGGGTGTGATAGAGTTAATTGCATCAATGCGCGCTTGGTCTATCTGAACAACAGCTGAAACGTCGGTAGAAACAATATCTTCGATCAGAGAGCCTGGCAGATTTGCGGTTAGACCCGGTGATTGCTGGGTTGCGTCTGTAACGATTGCTGATCGTATATCCGCCGGAGACGTAGGAAGAGCGCCCTTTGTGCTCATTACCAATGGTATTTTACTCATATTGGTATGTCTGCCCCTAAAATAGCGCCTTTATTCGTAACTGCCCGAACATTATACACAGGCGGCGTTGATTGTGGAACGCGATTAATTACTAGCGACGCAAAGTACCCGGAATATTGGGATTGCGCCAGCATTGCGTAGTAATCGGGGAATACCTGAGTAACAACAGATTGCTGTGCGGGTATTCCATTTGCGGCAAAGAATGGGGATTCGCCTAGATTTAACTGTAAGTCCTGAGCGAGTGCGGTTAGATAAACAGAATCATGCATTCCGTCCGCATCAGTGGTTATTTCATGCCAGGTTGCGTTTCCGAGAAGATCGTAAGTGCGTCCGTATATCCTCATTATATCGGCCCCGTTGTGTCGCTTGTTCCAGCTGTAACGCCGCCATGAACGTGAGTATCGAACGATATCCCATTAATCGACATGCCAGCGCTCGTAATGCTAACAGTATAAGACCCGATCGTAACATGGAAGCCAGTTGAGTCAAGTTTCGCGGTATTAGACCCAAATGTCATCGTGGTGCCGCTGGTATCTGATTTAACGCTTGATGGCGTCCCGGTTGTTGTCTGCCCGATAAATCCGTTAGGCCCTTGTGCTATCGCTGCATTTTGATCTGATGGCGGGGATCCTGACGTGCTGACTGGCATAAAAACTAAGGCGGTCAAATTGGCTGGCTTAGATGTGATTTTTGGGACGCCACCGCCAAGCCCTGCGATTCCGCCCAGTAGAGCATCAGCCGGAACGGTAATGCCTGCGTCTCCAACCTGGGTCGGCATCCTGATCCACGGCGATTCGGCTTTCGGAATTGTTATTTCAGGCAAAACCCACGGCGTGGTATCAAGCTCAAATTTAACCGTTACAATAGATCCGGCAACTGATACTACTCGACATGGCAATGCGCGCCCGAGTGATTGAATTGCTGCCTGCGCTCGCATGATCGCAGTTTGGTTTTGTTGTTTTTGTAGCCATAGTTTTACGTGTGCGTTATTGCTCATGGCTGCGTGCCTTCAACAGCACAATTCATGATTGTTGCCCAACCTGATCCATCGGGTGATCGATAATTGCCGATGTGCCGCATTTCGATAACGTAGAACTTGCCCAGAAATGCGCTATTGTATTTCATGCTAGACGGCATGGAATCTGTTCGCGTTGAAATCAATCCGGGGATATTCTGAAACTTTTCAGGCATATTTATGTATGATCCACTTATTATATCTGCGCGCAGTACGGTTTTTACCTGCATTACATTCGGACTAATCCACGTCGGTTGACCTATAAGATCAGTAAAAGCAATCGGCACCGGATCGGGCTTGTATGTATCGTCGAAAATATTTATCTCGTTCGCCTGCGGAACGATATAAACAGGGTGATTCATTTCTGTGCTTATTTGGAGCACGAACTGGGCTAGGTCATCGAGTGTGCCATAAAATCCAACACAGTCATAAGGCAACTTTAAGTCACCGCTGATGTTAATATTAATTTTTGATTTTTTATAAACACCGCCAATTGTTTGTTTAAGCGCATCAGAAAATGGCGTGTTTTTGATCCAGTTAAGCGTGAAGTTTGCCGGATTGTTGAAATAATACTCTGACGGATAGACGAAGAACGTCAGCGTCATTTCTGTTCCCTCCCAATTCCCAAAGGACTGGAAGATGAAACCGCCTGAAATAATTCCTTGCTGAGATTTATTTGCCAATGGCAGGCCAGCTGCCATACCCGCACTCAATACGAACGTCAGACCCGTGTATTTTTGCGCCTGCTGCAAATCGTTCAGCGATACACCTTCTATTGTGATTATCTGTCCGCCGGATGGGGTGGATGATGGTGTTACGATCATGTCAAATTCAATGTTCTGCGCACCGGGGTCATAGATCCCATTCGGGTGCGACCTCCATTGCTTAACAATGCGCCCGTTATCAGTGACCGTCAGATCGTAAAATCTCACGGCGTCACCTCAAAATTACCGGTTCCCGCTCGGTAAAGAATGGTTGACTGCGTAAATAGCCCTGTTGCTAATGGGATATCAAATCCATTCGGTGATCCAATTAACGCTCCATGCCATGTAATCGCACCGGATGAGCTGTATAGCGAAAAATACCATCTTTGAGCCGCGACATTCCATGTTGCCGCACCGAGATATGAAGCGCCATCAAGTGTGAACGTAGTCGAGAATGGCGGGGATTGCGCATCAGATGGGGTAAAAGGAATTATCGTAGTCATCAATATACCCCGTTGGATGCATATGCACCAGTTATGCCGCTTGGGGAAGACTGCGTTAATACATTGCCCCCAGACAGTTTAGCCATCTGTGCGCTAAATGCTGCATTAGCATCTTGAGTGCTAATCAGTGGCTGAATGAAATCAATCTGCCATTCGATTTGCTTTTGTGATGTTTGCTCGCTGGTGATGTCCGTCATAGCTGTCATTACACAATTCTGATAAATATAAGCAGGCGTTGCAACTGTATATGTTCCACCTGCATTATTGTGATTGTTAAGCGAGTTTCTAAGAGCGGTGAAAATAGCAAGCTTTGTTAAATAACCGGCTGTGTCTCTAACCGGTGCAATCATTCGCAACGAGATATTTTTCGGTGATTCAATAATGGCATTTGCTGCTACTTGCTGATTTGCAAATGGATATGTAGCAATCTGGTTATTGATTACGGTGCCGCCTGGTATCGGCAGAAAGCGCGCATAAAACGAATCAAGGCTAAATCCAGATGTCGCAATTCCCTGACCCAATGATGCCAATTGCCCCGTCAATGCGATAATCGGAAATGGGAACGAATAAGAGCCACCAGTCAGAATGATTGGCGACACTTGAAACGCAAGATCATATGCATCACGAAACGCGGAATTTGCCATTATCTCGCCGCCGCATTAGTGGATGAATAAATATCGGCACCTGTTTTGTTCGTGATTGTAACATTAACAGTCGGTGTTTTTACATTGTTCGCGCGATCAATTCTAGCCATTGTCTGCTGAACGTAATTTGAAGTTTCTCGGTAATTCTTAGGTGACTGATATTTAGACATTTCGGATTGCCAGTCACCATTTTTACCGGCTGCTTTTATTGCTTTGTCAACCGTCCCGCTTCCCGCATTATATGCAGCTAATGCCTGCTTCAGATTGCCGTGATAACGTGCCATGTTTTCTGACATTATCTGACCGAATCCCATCGCAGATTCACGGAACTTGTTAGGGTTGACGTGATAGGCAGCGGCAGTGGCCGGCATTAATTGGAAATTTCCAATAGCGCCCGCAGATGATGGCCCTACATTTTTACCCCTGCCTGATTCTTGCGCCCACACAGAATCCGCAACGCCCTTTGGAAGTTTGTATTTTTGCTCAACTGCCGTTAAAAATGCTTCTTTTTCGGCATTGTTTTTCAGACTCGGGTAAAGCTTGAGCGGCAGAACGCTCTTAAACCAAAAGTCGCTATGCCTTTTATTGACCTTGTCACTTTTGGCATAGTCTGACCTGTCTTTTGCTGTTGATGGCGTGAAAGCCGATACCGCATGGCCGGTAGCTTTCAAAAATCCTTCGATCACGCCCATGAACGATTTCAGGTTTTCAAGCACTGCGGGGCTTCCGAGATACTCTGCCACCGATTTAATTCCATTGGCAAACTTGTTTATATCTGATGGGGTGATGCCTTTGATCAAAGCTGATATGTCGTCAGTAAGCGCGCTTGTGATATGGCCGAGCACTGGGGCAAGTTGGGCCAACTTGGTTATAAGAACGGTCTCAATCGTCTGCCCGGCAAGTTTTAGGCTTCGAGTTAACTGATACCATTCCTGAGTTTGCTTCCCGCCAATCGAAAGCGTCGACGAATCCTTTTTGTACTGCGCACTGGCTGCATTCAATTCGCTAATTGGCGTATTACCCAATCGGCGTACATCTTCCATGCCCATTCCGATCTGGCTGAATCCCTGAGTAGCCATAGCCTGTTGAGTGCGCATTGCCTGGGGAGTTTTTTGCCACCAGTTATGAGCACGCATAGCTACTTTTTGCGCCAATACATCAGGGCTTTCGCTTGCTGCCTTTGAGTATGGAACACCAGCAGCCAGACCCAAATAAACGCGCTTGGT
>NZ_NCJB01000573.1:0-1006 GCF_002282275.1 Polynucleobacter sp. 39-46-10
GGGCGACGTGACGAATTTGGCGTTGAGATAACCAGTGGCGTAGACCAAAGCTGGCGATGAAGGCGATTAGAAAAACAATTGTGAATGTCATGAGATGATTATAGATATGAGTGAAAAAATAGTTATCCCAGCAGTTAAGACGGCGCCAGCCAGTGAACACCTGATTTGGGTGGATATGGAGATGTCGGGCCTAGACCCTGAAAAAGAGCGTATTTTGGAGATTGCCGTGATCGTCACCGATGCGCATCTCAATACCATTGCTACCGCCCCTGTTTGGGTAATTCATCAGGAGGATGCCCTATTGGATGCAATGGATGCATGGAATAAGGGTACCCACGGACGTTCTGGACTGATTGATAAGGTCAAGGCTTCGACTATGGATGAAGCGACTGCTGAAGCAGAATGTATCGCTTTTCTAAAGAAATACCTCAAGCCTGGAATTGCTCCAATGTGTGGCAATACGATTGGCCAAGATCGACGCTTTATGGCCAAGTACATGCCAAAACTAGAGGCATTCTTTCATTATCGAAATATTGATGTATCTACCCTTAAGGAGCTTTGTAAGCGCTGGCATCCTGAGTTGGTAAAGGGTTTCACGAAGAAGCAAGCTCACACGGCCTTGGCGGATATCGAAGAGTCTATTGAAGAGCTCAAGTACTACCGAGAAAAATTTATTGTGCCTTTACCGGAGTAATTCTGCTTCCTAGTATGGGCAATGTAAAAAAGGTCTATTACTAGACCTTTTTTTATCAACTCAGGAGAATGCATTACTTCTTGACGGCACTTTTGGGTCGATAGACTTTAATAACGGATTCATGGGTTTGGATAATGGGGCCACCAAACAGTTCAATACAGTAAGGTACTGAGGCAAAAATACCCTGCACAATGGGTTTGCCTTCAGCATCTTTCAGGCCTTCGAGTGTCTCTTTAATGGATTTTGGCTGACCTGGTAGGTTAATGACGAGGGCAGTATGCCCCTCGATCTCTCGCAAAACAGCGGTTTGTC
>NZ_NCJB01000574.1:0-1001 GCF_002282275.1 Polynucleobacter sp. 39-46-10
AATTGCTGAATTGGCATCAGCCATCTTTAGGGTATCAGCTAGAGGCATAGCCAAAAGGCCGCCCTCACCAGCTTGAGTTACGGCGTGAATCAACCTCTGAATGAGCTCAGGAGAAATTCCTGGTCGTGCTGCATCGTGGACTAAAACCCAGTCATTCCCTGGAACGCCCGCCTTGAGCATAGCTGCAAGGGTGTTTCTGACGGTTTCTTGACGAGTTGGGCCACCAGTTGCAAGAAATTGAATAGATGCGGATTTATTGGAAAGTGAGCCTAAGATGGGGTTATCGATAAAACCCGGGCTAACCCCCACCCAAATGGAGGCAATCTCTGGGGTAGCAGCAAAGGCATTTAAGGCATAAGCCAGCATGGGTTTGCCTGCCAACTCCTGAAACTGTTTTGGTAAAGATCCACCAAGCCTTGATCCTGTGCCGGCCGTGGGTAACACAGCGTGGCATTGCGGTAAAGCCTGAGAAGATAGGTTTCCAGCGTGCATACCTGATTCTATAATGAGGTCAGATGTCTGATGCATTAAAACTAGCACCCCCCATACCTGCACCGCGGGCTGGGCAGCGCTTTACCTTTTCAGGCTTGGTTGGGTCTTCTGATGCTGCATTAATTGCCCAATCTGCCCTTCGATATCGATCTGAATTCTCCGTCATGGTAATTTTCTGTGCTCAAGCACAGGAAGCACAGCGTCTCTTAGAAGAAATCCCCGCTTTTGCGCCGCAACTGAAGACGCGCCTGTTGCCCGATTGGGAAATCCTGCCTTATGACCACTTCTCACCACATCAGGATTTGGTCTCCGAACGTTTGGCTACCCTTTATGAATTACTCAACGGCAGCTGCGACATTGTCTTGGTGCCGATTACTACAGCACTGCAAAAATTAGGGCCACCAAATTTCCTATCGGGCCACACCTTCTTTTTTAGACAAGGTGACAAGCTCAATGAGGCTGCACTAAAACTTCAGTTACAACAGGCTGGTTACGACCCTGTCAGCTCC
>NZ_NCJB01000575.1:0-1000 GCF_002282275.1 Polynucleobacter sp. 39-46-10
ACCAAGTTTCTAAAGAAGCTTGGGCGGCTTGGTTAAAGCAACAAACTATGCTGATTAATGAGAATCGCCTCAATATGGCCGATCCTCGTGCTCGTCAATATTTGCTCAAACAAGTTGAAAAATACTTCTTTGAGGGTGGTGCCGATACAGCTCAGGGCTATGTACCGCCTGCAGATGAGTCTAAATAATTCATTTAGGCTACAAAACTAGGCGGCTTACGCCTGACGCATTGCTCACCAATAAGATATCGGCTTTCTCTTTGGCAAACAGGCCTACAGTAATCACGCCAGCAATTTGATTGATTTGCGCTTCTAGCGCGAGTGGATTGGTGATCTTTAAGCCAGCAATATCTAAAATCCAACCACCGTTATCTGTCACATATGGCTGGCTAGGTGTCTGTCCCAAGTCGGCACGAGTTTCCTTTGACATTCTGAGCGAGACTGAACCCCCTAACTTAGCCAACTCCTGAGTAACGATAGCTTTGGATAAAGGGATGATCTCCACCGGCAATGCGAAGCTTCCCAAGACTGGGACTTGTTTAGATGAATCGCAGATACAAATGAATTGCTTTGCCATCGAGGCAATAATCTTTTCGCGGGTCAAGGCACCGCCACCGCCCTTAATCATGTACCCAGCAGGATCGATCTCATCTGCGCCGTCAACATAGGCGGGCAACAGATCTACATCATTCGGATCTAAAACCTTAAAACCGTGCTTTAACAAGCGCTCAGTTGTAGCATTAGAACTCGATACCGTTCCTGCAAAATGCCCCTTATGCGGCGCCAAAGCATCAATAAAACAATTAGCGGTGGAGCCAGTCCCAACACCTATGATCTGGCCGGCAGGCAGCTTTAATACCTCATCCCGCGCCGCCTCACCCACCAATTGCTTTAGTTGATCTTGATTCATGATCTTGCCCGATATCCTTATCTAAACTGGAACAGCCTTATTTATGCATCTATCATATGATATTCAATCCGCTTTACTGATTAATTAAATA
>NZ_NCJB01000134.1:0-5998 GCF_002282275.1 Polynucleobacter sp. 39-46-10
TCTGCCATAATCGATCTTGAGAAGCTAAATAAATATGAGTATCGTCGATAACAAAAAAGCCTTCTTCGATTATTTTATCGAGGAACGGTTCGAGGCAGGACTGGTTCTGGAAGGCTGGGAAGTAAAAGCCATTCGTGCTGGTCGAGTCCACATTAAAGAAGCGTATGTTGTCATCCGTCGGGCGGAGCTATTCCTGATTGGCTGTCACATCACCCCACTCCTATCGGCTTCTACCCATATTGTTCCCGACAGTACCCGTACCCGCAAACTCCTGCTCAATGCAATTGAAATTAAAAAGCTCATCGGCAAAGTTGAGCAAAAGGGCTACACCCTCGTCCCATTAAATCTGCATTTTTCCAAAGGCAATGTGAAGTGTGAGATTGGGCTAGCCCGAGGCAAGAAACAGCACGACAAACGCGCAGCAACTAAAGAGCGTGAATGGGAAGTCCAAAAGGGAAGAATTGCTAGGGGCGATCTCAACGCTTAATTGGATAAACAAGTCCATAGCTATTAAAGTGCAGAATTAATGCACCAATAAAGTGCATAGAGCACCAAGCTGCTCCATCCCTCAGTTTTTTAAACACCCAAAGGCGTTATTTTGTAACTATGAAATTGCCTTTTGATGAAATGCTCGACGCCAGCGGAAAAGCGCGTCCCCATTACCAAGTCTTCCATAACTGGCTAAAGCAGCAGAGCGATACCCTCATGGGTCTCAAGCGCGCAGAGGCCGATCTCATCTTCCGACGAGTGGGCATTACCTTTGCGGTCTATGGAGATGATCTTGGATCCGAGAGAACCATCCCCTTCGATCAAGTCCCGCGCATCTTTACTGCCAAAGAATGGGAGCAATTAGAGGCTGGCTTACGTCAACGGGTTAAAGCGCTTAATCGCTTCATTTATGACGTCTACCACCAAGAAGAAATTATCAAAGCCGGAATCATTCCTGCCGAGCAGATTTATAACAACGCGCAATATCGTCCGGAGATGCGTAACGTCAATGTTCCACGAGACATCTACGCCCAGATCGCCGGAATCGATATCGTGCGTGCTGGTGAAGGCGAGTTCTACGTTCTAGAAGACAACTTGCGCGTTCCCTCTGGCGTTTCTTATATGGTGGAGGATCGCAAAATGATGATGCGACTCTTCCCAGATCTGTTTCAAAAATATCGGGTTGCACCTGTCGAGCACTATCCGGATTTTTTATTGGAGTGCTTAAAGTCTGTCAAACCAGATGACATCAAGAAACCCAATGTCGTAGTACTCACACCAGGCATGTACAACTCCGCTTATTTTGAGCATAGCTATTTGGCTCAGCAAATGGGTGTTGAATTGGTTGAGGGCAAAGATTTGTTTGTGAAGAATGAGCAAGTCTTTATGCGTACTACCCAAGGCCCTGAACGTGTGGATGTAATTTATCGCCGCGTTGATGATGATTTCCTGGATCCACTTGCATTCCGCTCCGATTCAACATTAGGCGTTGCTGGATTACTCTCTGCGCATCGCGCGGGTAATGTGACTTTAGCCAACGCAATTGGTACCGGTATTGCGGATGACAAGTCTATCTACCCTTACGTACCTGACATGATTGAGTTCTACTTGGGTGAGAAACCCATTCTTAACAATGTGCCAACCTTCCAATGTCGCAAGCCAGACGATCTTGCCTACACCTTAGCCAATTTAGAAAAATTGGTGGTGAAGTTAACGCATGGTGCTGGTGGCTATGGCATGTTGGTTGGGCCAGCATCCACCAAAGCAGAGATTGAAGAATTCCGAGGGCATCTGATTGCCAATCCAGATAAATACATCGCGCAGCCAACACTGGCATTGTCTACCTGCCCGACTTTTGTTGAATCTGGCGTTGCACCCCGCCATATTGATTTGCGCCCATTTGTTTTGTCCGGCAAAACAATCAAGATGGTTCCAGGCGGCCTTACACGGGTCGCCCTTAAAGAAGGTTCTTTAGTCGTGAACTCCTCGCAAGGTGGCGGTACCAAGGACACTTGGGTTCTAGAAGAATAAAAGGGATAAGTACATATGTTGAGTCGTACCGCTGATTGCCTTTACTGGATGGCCCGCTATACAGAGCGAGCAGAAAACACTGCACGTATGTTGGATGTCAACCACCAAACCTCCCTACTCCCACAGCCCGCAGAATTTTTAGAGCAAAGCTGGAAGAAGTTGCTCACGATTTCCAAGCTAGAAGAATCGTTCTTGATGAAATACGATGTGGTGACTCGTGAGAATGTATTGGATTTCATGATTTATGAAACTAGCAATCCTTCCAGCATTGTGTCCTGCTTATTTGCCGCTCGTGAGAATGCCCGCGTTATTCGGGGAAAAATTACCTCTGAAGCATGGGAAACCCAGAACACCACTTGGCTGGAGTTGCAACGCATTCTAGAGGCCCGTAATCAAGCTGACCCCAGTAGATTACTAGAATGGGTGAAGCATCGCTGTCACCTATTTAGGGGCGTCATGCATGGCACCATGCTCAAGAATGAAGCTTTCTACTTTATGAATGTCGGTACCCTGCTGGAGAGAGCCGATAACACTGCGCGTATCTTAGAAACTAAATATGAAGGTCAGGCTGCGCTAAAGGTATTGCGCACTGACAAAAAAGGTAAAGCAGTTGAGGGTGAGGTCGCTGAAGTGATTGATGGGGCTGATGGCGACTTCTTTGATTTTTATCACTGGGCTGCCCTCCTGCGCTCTGTATCTGCTTTTGAGATCTATCGGCAGATCTATTCTGATCAAGTCACTCCTAAGCAAGTAGCACAACTCCTCATATTTAATAAGCAAATGCCGCGCTCATTAGTGTGCTGCGTCAATGAGCTCATTCCCCTGATTGCAGAGATGAAGAATCAGCAATCCAAAGAAATTGAACGCCTGCTTGGCAAGCTCAAGGCAAGCCTAGACTATTCCGATATTGATGAGGTCTTCTCGCAAGGCTTGGAGGAGTTCATTGAAGAGTTCTTAGAGCGCATCAATCATATTGCTGATGAATTCAGTAATGCCTACCTCATACCATTAGCCGTAGCTTAAAGATCACCATGCACCTGAAGATTCGTCACCGCACAGAATACCGTTATGAAACGCCAGTGCGTTACTCCATTCAAGAGTTACGTCTCACGCCTCCTGATGTAGCTGGTCAAACTATTGAAAAGTGGAAAGTCAGCACGCCGATTAAGGCAAGCACATCACTCGACGCCTTTGGAAATCTGTACAGTGTTTTTGTTCAAGAGAGCTCATACACCTCAATGATGATTGAGGCTGAAGGTGAGGTTCATACTGAAGCAGCCTTTGAGTTTAGGGATGATGCCAAGGCAGTCTCTCCCTATCACCTCCTACAGCAAACTAATTTAACCGAACCGACTGTAGAAATGCTGGAGTATTTTTCAGCCTCTCTGCCCAAGACAAATTCGATTGATAAGGTTCTAGAATTAGCGGCAGCAGTTCAAGGAACTATTTTGTATTTCCCAGGGCAAACGAGTTCAGCAACCACCGCCGCTCAATCTTTTGCCATGAAATCCGGTGTTTGCCAAGATCATGCACACATCATGCTCGGCCTGTGTCGCGTCTCGGGCATCCCGGCTCGCTATGTCAGCGGATACTTTTTTGCTGAGGATTCACCAAACCTGGCAAGCCATGCCTGGATTGATTTCTGCGCAGATATCGATAAAGGGCTTTGGCTTAGTATCGATATTACCAACGCTTGCTTTACTGATGCCCGCCACGTTCGCCTGGCGATTGGCAGAGATTACTACTCAGCGGCACCGGTTAAGGGTGTTCGCTCTGGCGGAGGTGGTGAAGAGTTAAGCGCCAGCATATCGATTATCGAAGTCAAGTAAAGCAGCCCTTCATAAAGCCAAGTAAGAGATAATTCAAAGAAATAATTAAAGGGGCTGCAGGATGACGTATTGCGTTGGGCTTTGCCTAAAAGATGGCTTGGTATTTTTATCTGACACTCGCACCAATGCGGGCGTTGATCAAATTGGCACCTTCAGAAAGATGTCTTTATTCCAAAAGGATAAAGATCGATTTTTTACTCTCATGAGCGCCGGCAACCTTGCCATTACTCAAGCGGTTAAAGAAATCTTGCTACAAGGCGAGCTCCTCAATGGGAAAAATCTCTGGAATGTCGAAAGCACTCACGATGCAGCTGCTGTCATTGGTGATGCCATCAAACAGGTTTACGACCGAGATCACAAGTCACTAGAAAAGGCAGGCATTGATTTCAATTGCAATCTGATCTTTGGTGGGCAGATTAAGGGTGAGCGCCCAAGGCTCTTCAATATCTATTCGGCCGGTAACTTTATTGAGGCTACGCCTGAGACTTGTTACTTCCAAATCGGAGAGTCTAAATACGGCAAGCCAATCTTAGACAGGGTCATTACCTTTGACACTCCGCTCAATTTAGCCACTAAGTGCGCCCTAATCTCCATGGACTCCACTCTAAACAGCAATATTTCTGTTGGCTTGCCGCTAGATTTATTGGTTTATGAAAAGAATTCATTACAGGCTAGCAAGTTGGTCACCATGGATGAGTCTAACCCCTACTTCCAAATGATTCACCAGTTGTGGGGCGAGAAATTACGCTCTGCATTTAACTCGATTGCAGAACCTAGCTGGTCTGGTACAACTCCTTCGCGCTCGATTGCATCACCCGCTAAGAAGATGGGTGCAGTACCGATTCATCGCAATAGCAACGCCGTAAAGAAGGCGGCTGCGCCTGCTAAGACAACTGCCAAGACAACTGCTAAATCCATCCCTAAGAAAAAAGTAGTGGCAAAAGCGAAGCGCTAGTTCGCTTACTCACCACAAAACAAAAGGCCTAGATTTGCATCTAGGCCTTTTTACATCTCGCTAGTAATAATTAGCGAGGGTAAGTTACGCTTCTTTCTTGCCCAACATTTCCCAAGTAGCTACAACGCTATCCGGATTGAGGGAGATTGAAGTAATGCCCTTGGCAACCAACCAACGTGCAAAGTCTGGGTGGTCTGAAGGACCTTGACCGCAAATACCAACGTATTTGTTTTGCTTACGGCAAGCATCAATAGAGCGGGCAATCATGAACTCAACTGCAGGATCGCGCTCATCAAAGTCAATTGCCAATAATTCCATACCGGAGTCACGATCCAGACCCAGCGTTAACTGAGTCATATCGTTTGAACCGATTGAGAATCCATCAAAATGCTCAAGGAATTGATCAGCCAAAATCGCATTGGAAGGAATCTCGCACATCATGATCAGACGCAGGCCATTAACGCCACGCTTGAGACCAAACTTCGCCATCATGTCGATCACGCGCTCAGCTTGCTTAATGGTGCGGACAAACGGCACCATGATCTCAACGTTATCCAGGCCCATGTCCTCACGAACACGCTTCATCGCAGCGCACTCTAAGGCAAAGGCTTCACCAAAATCTGCTGATACGTAACGGGATGCGCCACGGAAACCAAGCATTGGATTCTCTTCGTCCGGCTCATAGCGTGAACCACCGATGAGTTTCTTATACTCGTTTGACTTAAAGTCAGATAAACGCACAATCACAGGCTTTGGATAGAAAGCAGCAGCAATCGTTGCTACACCCTCAACCAATTTATCCTCGTAGAACTGACGTGGGCTTGCATAGCCACGAGCGACGCTTTCTACAGCGCGCTTGAGATCAGGATCAATGTTTGGGTACTCCAATACAGCACGGGGATGCACACCAATGTAGTTATTGATGATGAACTCGAGGCGAGCCAAACCAACACCAGCGTTTGGGATTTGGCAGAAATCAAAGGCTAACTGAGGATTACCAATATTCATGGTGATCTTCACCGGAATTTCTGGCAATACGCCACGAGAAACCTCAGTCACTTCAGTTTCAATCAGACCATCGTAAATATGACCTTCGTCGCCTTCTGCACAAGAGACAGTAACCATCATGCCATCTTGCAGATGCTCAGTCGCATCACCACAACCCACCACCGCAGGAACACCTAACTCACGGGCA
>NZ_NCJB01000135.1:0-5989 GCF_002282275.1 Polynucleobacter sp. 39-46-10
TGCCCGTAAGGGTAAAACGGATCCCGCTTTATTTATTGGCTCTGGTAAAGCGAATGAAGTTAAAAAAGTGATGGAAGAGCAAGGTGCTGAATTAGTTATTTTTAATCATCCCTTATCGCCAACACAGCAACGTAATCTAGAGCGCCATATTGGTTTTCATGTCATGGACCGTACAGGCCTGATTTTGGATATTTTTAGTCAAAGAGCACAAAGCCATATTGGTAAAACTCAGGTTGAGCTAGCCCAAGTGCGTTATCGCATGTCTAGATTGGTGCGAGCCTGGAGCCACCTAGAGCGCCAACGAGGTGGTATTGGTGTTCGTGGTGGCCCTGGTGAAACCCAGATGGAGCTTGATCGACGGATGCTGGCAACTAAGGCTAAGCGCCTAGAAACAGAACTTGAGAAGCTTCAGCGCCAGCAAAGAACCCAAAGAAGGGCACGCAATCGTAAAGATGTCTTTTCTGTATCCCTGGTTGGCTACACCAATGCGGGTAAATCCACACTATTTAATGCCCTTACAAAAGCAGGGACATATGCGGCAGATCAGCTGTTTGCGACCCTGGACACCACCTCCCGAAAAGTCCATTTGGATGAAGTGGGCTCTATTGTGGTCTCCGATACAGTAGGTTTTATCCGGGAATTGCCCCACCAGCTGGTGGAGGCCTTCAGGGCTACTTTGGATGAAACGATCCATGCAGACCTCATTTTGCATGTTATCGATGCCTGCAGCCCTGTAGCTAGGGAGCAAAAGGCCGAAGTAGAGGCGGTTTTACGAGAAATTGGCGCTGATGACATCCCTCGAATTGAGGTCATGAACAAGATTGACCAGATGCCTCAGACCTTTACGGAGGGGGCTGTTTTGGTCCGCGATTCGGAGGGAATCCCGAGCCAGGTTTTCCTTTCCGCCAAGACTGGCCTTGGCCTTGATTTATTGCGCTCAGCGCTGGCTGAATGCTCTCAAATGACTGATAGAATAAGGATCGAGCAGAATCGCGCTAAGGTCCAAATGGATCCAGACGAGTTTTTAGCTCCTTTACCCGAACGACCAGAGACTTCCGAATTTAACCCAATTCCTAACCGAAAATATTCACCAAACGATGCGTAAATTTCTTGAGCTGTTCTCGGTCAATGATCCAGGCTGGGGTAATAGTCACCCAGGCAGTGGATCTAAAGATGCGAAAGAGGGTCAAAGCTCCGACCAAAACCCAAAAGTTGATCCGGCGAAGCCAGATGCGGATAAGCCTGTTGAAACTCAACCGCAGAATCGGCCTGCACGACCAGACGGTCCTCCAGATTTAGATGAGCTATGGCGTGACTTTAATGACCGCCTAGGCAGTTTATTTGGCGGTAAGAAAAAGCCAGGCGGCTCAAGCAAGCCTGCAAACAAGCCAAACAGCACTGACATTCCACCTCCATCCCAGCGCGGTAATGGCGGTGGCAATAACGGTGGTGGTGGCATGAGTGCACCTAACTTCAACTTCAGCAATCCCTTTGGCTCAAGAGCAAGCGTGATTTTGGTTGCTGGTGGCGTGGGATTAATATGGCTTTTAAGTGGTTTTTACATGATCCAAGAGGGTCAGTCTGGGGTAGTGACTACCTTCGGTAAGTACTCTTACACGTCTGGCCCTGGTATTAACTGGCGTATGCCTTGGCCTGTCCAGGCAGAGCAAACTGTAAATGTCTCAGGGGTGCGTTCTGTAGAGGTTGGGCGTTCAATTTTGATTAAAGCAACTAATCAAAAAGATACCTCAATGCTGACTGAAGATGAAAACATCATTGATGTGCGTTTTGCAGTTCAGTATCGTTTAAAAGATCCAACAGATTATTTATTTAATAATCGTGATCCCGATATGACTGTGGTTCAGGCTGCAGAAACTGCAGTGCGTGAAATCGTTGCGCGTAGCAAGATGGATACTGTTTTATACGAAGGTCGTGAAAAGATTGCGATTGATTTGGCTGCCTCGATACAGAAAATTCTAGATAGCTATAAAACTGGTATCTACGTTACGAGCGTGACCGTTCAAAACGTTCAGCCTCCAGAGCAAGTGCAAGCAGCATTTGACGATGCTGTAAAAGCAGGGCAAGACCAGGAGCGTCTTAAGAGCGAAGGGCAGGCATACGCTAACGATATTATTCCTCGTGCAAAAGGTACAGCTGATCGACTGATTCAAGAGGCTGAAGGTTACAAGGCTAGAGTGGTTGCGACTGCAGAGGGTGATGCAAATCGCTTCAAGCAAGTCTTGACTGAGTATGCAAAGGCACCTGGTGTGACTCGTGACCGTATGTACATTGATAGCATGCGCGAGATGTACAACAACGTTTCCAAAGTCTTGGTAGACACTACTAAGAGCAACAGCATGCTCTATCTGCCGCTAGATAAGATCATTGCGCAAGTTAGCGCTGAGAGTGCACAAGTTGCTGCTGGTCAGGTCTCAGCTTCTACACCTACCGGATCAGTAACAGTGGGTGGCGCGACAGGTAATCCAGCCGCTCCATTTAGCAACAACGTAACTAGCCCAAGCTCGAGTAATGCTCCGAGTATTGGTGCTGCCGAAAAACGCGACGGCTTAAGAAGCCGTGATAGAGGGGATGCAAGATAATGAACGCAAATCGTCTCTTAGCTGCTATCGCTGGTCTGATAACTCTCGGGTATGTACTGGCTTCTAGTATTTTTGTCGTAGATCAGCGCAACTTTGCGGTGGTGTTTGCTTTCGGGCAAATTGTCAGGGTGATTGAACAGCCTGGTCTGCAATTGAAGTACCCAGCACCGTTTGAAAATGTTCGCTTTTTCGATCGTCGTATTTTGACGATTGATACTCCTGAAGCAGAGCGCTTTATTACTTCCGAAAAGAAAAATCTCTTAGTTGACTCTTACGTTAAATGGCGCATTGTTGATCCTCGTAAATTCTTCGTTAGCTTTAAAGGTGATGAACGTTTAGCGCAAGATCGACTTACACAATTAGTGCGTTCAGCACTAAACGAAGAGTTCACCAAGCGAACAGTCCGGGAAATCATCTCAGATCAACGTGAACAAGTGATGCAGGGGATTCGTAAAAAAGTAGCTGATGATGCCTCTGATATCGGTGTTGAAATTGTCGATGTTCGCCTCAAGCGTGTTGACCTCTTGGCTGAAATTAGTGACTCTGTATACAGACGTATGGAAGCTGAGCGTAAACGCGTTGCTAACGAGTTACGTTCAACTGGTGCTGCAGAGTCTGACAAGATTCGAGCAAATGCTGAGCGTCAGCGTGACACTATTTTGGCTGAAGCTTATCGTGAAGCGCAGAAGATTAAAGGTTCTGGTGATGCAAAAGCCACTTCGCTATATGCAGAGGCATTTGGGCGCGATCCACAGTTCGCACAGTTCTACCAAAGTCTTCAGGCTTACCGCAGCTCCTTCAAGGATAAGAAGGATGTCATGGTAGTCGAGCCTAATGGTGAATTCTTCAAGTTCCTGCACAAAAAAAATTAAGAGTGAACATTTCGGATCATGAATCGTTGGTTGCTTCCTGAAGATATTGCTGATGTTTTACCAGCCGAGGCTCGAAAAGTAGAGTCTCTGCGTCGTGCCATCCTCGATTTGTATCAGACCTATGGTTATGAGCTTGTTGCGCCACCGATTCTGGAGTTTCTAGATTCACTGCTAACCGGCACTGGTTCAGATCTCAACTTACAAACTTTTAAGTTGGTTGATCAGTTGTCTGGTCGTACCTTGGGTCTGCGCGCTGACATGACCCCACAAGTTGCGCGGATTGATGCGCATTTATTGAATCGCCAAGGTGTAACCCGTCTTTGCTATGCGGGATCAATTGCACATGCTCGTACACCCGTGGGTAGTTCTGCTCGGGAAGAGTTGCAAATTGGCGCTGAAATTTATGGCTGCGCAGGATGGGAAGCTGATTTTGAGGCGGTCACTTTGCTACTGCAGACTTTGGCTCTTGCTGATCTAAACAAAGTGTATTTAGATCTTTCACATGCAGGTGTGCTCGAAGGCATCCTGGATGGGCAAAACTTAGATAAGAGTGATGTCGAAACTCTTTATGGCCTACTACAAAGTAAGGATCGTCCCCGTTTAGCGATTTGGGCTAAAGCTTTACCTGCTAAATCAGCCGAAGCCTTAATGGCGCTGACTGAGTTGAATGGCCCTTGCACGCAAGTATTGGTGAGCGCTAAAAATGCACTGCCGAAACACCCCCTCATTGACGATGCCTTAGCTCAATTGGAAATGCTAGTTGCTGCAACTGCTGCACTACCCAATAATGTTGAGCTTAGTATTGATCTAGCAGACTTACGTGGTTATCAATATCACAGTGGTGTGATGTTCGCGGCTTATGTAGATAAGTTGCCTCAGCCTATCGCTCGTGGTGGTAGATACGATCATGTTGGTCAAGCATTTGGACGTCCTCGTCCTGCCACTGGTTTTTCAATGGATTTATTGACCCTAGCTAATCTAGCGCCTGCTGCGCAAAGAAAGCCTGCCATCTTAGCGCCCTGGATTATCGATGCAAGCCTAGCTAGTAAGCTTGCTGAGCTGCGTCAAGCTGGTGAAGTAGTTATTCAGGAAATGAATGGTGATGCTGTGGAAACTGCTGAGTATCTTTGTGATCGAGAGCTAGTAAAGCAGGGCAGCTCATGGGAAATAAAAAAGAAATAAAAAAGAAATAAAGCTTCATTAATAACGTACTAATTCTGTAATTACCTTTTGGATTTTATTATGTCTTCAAAGCAACAAGCTCATGGTCGTAACGTCGTTGTCATCGGCACCCAATGGGGTGATGAGGGCAAAGGCAAAGTAGTCGATTGGTTAACTGATCATGCTCAAGCGGTTGTGCGTTTTCAGGGTGGACATAATGCAGGTCACACCCTGATCATTGGCGACAAAAAAACTATTCTGCGTTTGATTCCATCTGGAATCATGCACAAAAATGTCATTTGCTATATTGGTAATGGTGTAGTGCTCTCACCAGAGGCGCTCTTTAAAGAAATCGGCGAGCTAGAGGCTGCTGGACTGGATGTTCAATCCCGTTTGAAGATTTCTGAGGCAACGACATTGATTCTCCCGTATCACGTAGCGATTGATCATGCTCGCGAGAAAAAGCGCGGCGATGCCAAGATTGGTACAACCGGTCGTGGAATCGGGCCGGCTTACGAAGATAAAGTTGCTCGTCGCGCCTTACGAGTTCAAGATTTGTTTTACCCAGAAAAGTTTGCAGCGCAATTGCGTGAGAACTTGGAGTATCACAACTTCATGCTCACCAACTACTACGGTGCTGAACCGGTTGACTACCAAAAGACTTTTGAAGAAGCCATGTCTTATGCCGAGCGCATTAAGCCCATGGTAGTTGATGTCTCTAGTGCTTTATATGCAGCAGAGCAGGCAGGTCAAAATTTATTGTTTGAAGGTGCGCAAGGCACTTTGCTCGACATTGATCATGGTACTTACCCATATGTCACTTCAAGCAACTGCGTGGCAGGTAATGCGGCTGCTGGCTCTGGTGTTGGTCCAGATTCTTTGCAATATATTTTGGGCATTACGAAGGCCTATTGCACTCGTGTTGGCGCTGGTCCATTCCCAAGCGAGCTGTATGATTTTGATAATGCCGCTAAACAAGATCCTGTTGGCGTTCGTTTGGCTGAAGTCGGCAAAGAGTTTGGTTCTGTTACTGGTCGCCCACGCCGTACTGGTTGGTTAGATGCTGCCGCTCTTAAGCGCTCAATTCAGATTAATGGTCTGTCTGGCCTGTGTATTACCAAGCTAGACGTATTGGATGGCTTTGAGACTATTCGCCTTTGTGTAGGTTACAAGCTGGATGGTCAAACATTAGATGTATTACCGCGTGGCGCCGAAGCTGTTGCGCGCTGTGAACCAATTTATGAGGATTTCCCAGGCTGGAAGGGAACTACTTTTGGTATTCGTGAATGGGACAAACTCCCAATAGAGGCACAGAAGTTCCTGCGTCGTATCGAAGAAGTTGCAGGAAAGCCGATC